>QHUE01000351.1 GCA_003221825.1 Gemmatimonadota bacterium | reverse complement strand
AACGAGGGGTAGCATTCCCACTCCCGGGGCCCACACCGCGCGCTACGGTGGCAATACGCCATGCGTCGCCGTCGAGGGCGCCGGAGGGAAGAAGGCGGGCCAGCTTGTGATCTTGGACGCCGGGACCGGGATCCGGGCACTGGGCGTGCAGCTGGTCGAGAAGCAGAACGGTGCCGTGAAGGTGGAGATCCTGCTGTCGCACGCCCACTGGGACCACATCCAGGGGCTGCCCCACTTCAAGCCGTTCTTTGCGCCCGGGAACTCCGTCCGGATCTGGGGCACCCGCCAGGGAACCGCCTCGCTGGAGGCGATCCTCCGCCAGCAGATGGATCCCGCCGTCTTCCCCGTGCCGCTCGACGCGTTGTCGGCGGAGCTGACGGTCCAGCAGCTCGAGCCGGCCGAGTTCTCGGTCGGCGGGTTCCGGGTGCGGACGATCAAGCTGCGGCACCCCGGGACGACGCTGGGCTACCGGCTGACGCCGGTCCAAGGCGGGCCGGGCATGGCCTATGTGACGGACAACGAGCTGGGCCCGGGCGGCCACTACGACACGCCGTCCACGTGGCGGCGCGACTTCGTCGGGTTCCTGCAGGGCGCGGACTTGTTGATCCACGACGCGATGTACACGCCGGCGGAGCTGGAGACGCATCGAGGCTGGGGGCACTCGACCTACGAGGAAGCGGTGACCCTGGCGCAGGAAGCGGGCGTGAAGCGGCTCGTGCTGTTTCACCACGAGCCCGAGCATGGCGACGATGCGATGGATGCGCTCGTCGCGGCCGCGCGTCGCTATGCGCAGAGCCGCGGCCGGCCGCTCGAGGTGGCCGCCGCGCAGGAAGGCATGCAACTGTCCCTGTGACCCGAGGAGCACGTATGCGAGCGCGTTCGATCCTAGGGGTACTGAGTTTGGTACCCGTCCTGATAGCGGCCCAGCAGCGCGGCCAGGACACCCGTCCCGGTCTCGCGGTGCTGCCGTTCAACAACGGTGGCTCCTACGGGCAAGGGAAAGAGGACTTCGACGCGCTGGAACGGGGCATCGCCGGGATGATGATCTCCGAGCTCGCCGCGAACCCGGCGGCCCGCGTGGTGGAGCGCGAGGAGATTCAGCGGCTGCTCTCGGAGCAGAACCTCGGCGCGCAGGGCCGGGTGGATGCCCAGACCGCGGCGAAGATCGGGAAGCTGGTCGGCGCCCGCTACATGGTGATGGGCACGTTCGTGGACTTCTACGGCGACTTCCGGGTGGACGTGCGGCTCATCAACACCGAGACGAGCGAGGTCGTCAAGACCGAATCGGACCGGATGCAGCGCGATCACCTGTTCGACATCATCCGCAACGTGGCGGCGCGCCTGATGAAGGACGCGAGTTTGCCGCCGCTGCAACGGCCCGCCGGGGATCAGCGCATGAGCCGGCAGGTGCCGACCGAAGCGCTGACCCATTACTCGCGCGCGCTCCTCTATTCTGATCACGGCCAGAAGGACAAGGCGGTGGAAATGTTCAACCGCGCACTGGCCATCTTCCCCGATTACGCTGAGGCGCAGGAAGGCCTCCAGCACGTGAAGTCGTCCTAACGGACCTCCAAGTCGGATCGGTGGGCGCCAAGCCGTGAGATATCTGCTCCTCCACGCGCCCATGTGGCGTCCCGATGCCGTGGCGCCGGCGCTCGAGACGTCGCAGGTGGAAGCGCGGCCCGTGCGCCAGCTTCCTGACCCAGCCGACCAGCCCGCGGCGACTCCTGGTCGCCATCCGCGCCGGGTTCCGTGAGGCCGCCGCCCGTGCGGAGACGGCGCGGGCGCGGGGCGAGGCCGCGCAGCGCGCCCGGGAGATCGGCGAGCTGACGCGCATCGGCGTCGCGCTCGGCACCGAGCGCGACATCAAGACGCTGCTCGAACTGATTCTCACGCAGGCGCGCCGCATCACGCAGTCGGACGCGGGCAGTCTGTATCTCGTCGAAACGAACGAAAATGGCGACCGGCGCCTGCGGTTCCGGCTGGCGCAGACGTTTTCCAAGCCGGAAGCCCCGTTCGTCGAGCACACGATCCCCGTGGATCGCGGCAGCCTCGCCGGCTACTGCGCCACCACCGGCGATCCGCTCGTCATCGACGACGCCTATTTCCTGCCGCCCGACGTCGAGTACACGATCAATCGCTCGTTTGACGAGCGGTACGGCTATCGCACGAAGTCGATGCTGGTGATCCCGATGAAGGATCACAAGGATGAGATCATCGGCGTGCTGCAGCTCATCAACCGCAAGCGCAATTTCGACGCGATCCTCAGCACGGCGGCCGACGTCGACAAGCAAGTGGTGCCGTTCTCCAAGCGCACCGTCGAGCTCGTGACCGCGTTGGCCGGTCAGGCGGCGGTCGCCATCGAAAACAGCCGGCTCTACGACGACATCGAAAGGTTGTTCGAAGGGTTCGTGCTCGCGGCCGTGCACGCGATCGAGCAGCGCGATCCGACGACGTACGGCCACAGCGGCCGGGTAGCGGGGATGACCGTGGGGCTCGCGGAGGTGGTGGACCGTGCGGGCGACGGTCCGTATCGCGGCGTCCGCTTTTCACGCGAACAGCTGAAAGAGATCCGCTATGCCGCCCTGCTGCACGACTTCGGCAAAGTCGGCGTGCGCGAACAGGTGCTGATCAAGGCCAAGAAGCTCTACCCCTCCGACCTGGGGCTCGTCCGCCACCGCCACGCGTTCATCCGGCGCACCGCGGAGCGCGAGTTTTGGCGCAAGCGGGCCGAATACCTCGAGACCCACGGCAAAAAGGGCTACGACAGCTTCATCCAGGAGCTCGAGGCGGCGCATCAGCAGGAGTTATCGGAGCTGGATCGCTTCCTCGAGATCGTGCTCCAGGCGAACGAGCCGACCATTCTGCCGGACGGGAGCTTCGAGGAGCTCGAGGCCTGGGCGAAGCGCAGCTATCTGGCGTTCGACGGCGCCACCGAACCGTTCCTGTCACCGGACGAGATGCGGTATCTGACGATCCGGAAAGGCAGTCTGGACGACGCCGAGCGGCACGAGATCGAGAGTCACGTCACGCACACGTATCAGTTTCTGCAGCGCATCCCGTGGACCCGCGAGCTGCAGCAGATCCCGCTCATCGCCTACGGCCATCACGAAAAGATGGACGGCCGCGGCTATCCCCGGCGCATCACCGCCGACGCGATTCCGATTCAGACGCGGATGATGACGATCAGCGATATCTACGATGCGTTGACGGCGCAGGACCGGCCGTACAAGCGCGCCGTGTCCGTCGATCGCGCGATCGACATCCTCACCGACGAGGTGAAAGAGGGCCAGCTCGACGCCGACCTCTTCAAGCTGTTCATCGACGCCAAGCTGTTCCAGCGCCAGGTGGAAGACGCCGCCCGCTGACTCAGGAGAACAGCAGCTTCACCGAGATCAGCA
>QHUE01000123.1 GCA_003221825.1 Gemmatimonadota bacterium | reverse complement strand
TCGCTGCCGCTCCACTGAGCGCGCGAGCAGGGAGGGAGGGGGGGGAGGGAGGGAAACACCATGAGGCTTTCTGTCGGACCGCTGGGTGTCGTGGCTGTGGTGCTCGCGGCGGCGTGCGACGAGACGCCACCGGCGTCGTTCCCGCAATCGCTCGACGCGCAGCTCCGCCGCGCCATCGGCCAGTGGAACGTCGTCCCGATTGGCAACCCGCCGCTGCAGGACACGGCGCTCATCGCCCTGGGACGCGCGCTGATGTTCGACAAGATCTTGAGCGGCAACCGCGACATCGCGTGCGCGACGTGCCACGAGCCGTCCCTGCACATGGCGGACGGCCTGCCACTCGCGATCGGAACCGGTGGGACGGGAACGGGGACCGCGCGCGTGCTCGGTCCCGGACGCGTGTTCGTGCCGCGCAATGCACCGTCGCTGCTCAACAGCGGGATCGGCTTGTTCTACATCTTCTGGGACGGCCGGCTGTCACGCTTTGGCCCGCAGCCGCCCGAGGTCAACCTGCCGCCCGACTTACCGAATGTGATTGCGGCGCAGGCGATGATGCCCGTGCTGAACCGGCGCGAAATGCGGGGTGAACCGGGCGACCGCGACGTGTTCGGGAATCCCAACGAGCTGGCGGCGATCAGCGACAGCCAGCCGGAACAGATCTGGGAGGCGGTGATGCAGCGCCTGCGCGCGATCCCGAAATATGACACCCTGTTTCGCGCGGCCTTCCAAACCTCGGCGTCCAATCTCACGTTCAAGGACGCCGCCACGGCGATCGCGGCCTTTGAGCTGGACGCATTGACCAAGACCAACTCGCCGTTCGACCGGTATCTGCGGCGCCAGGACGACGCGCTGAACGTGGAGGAGAAGCAGGGCGGCATCCTGTTCTTCACCCAGGCGCGCTGCGCGAGCTGCCACAACGGCCCCTTCCTGGGCGGGCAATCCTTCTCGAACAGTGGGGTGCCGCAGCTCGGGCCCGGAGTGGGGCAGGGTGCGCCGCTCGACCTCGGCCGCGGAGCACTGCCCAACAATCAGTTCTATCAGTTCGCGTTTCGCGTGCCGCCGCTCCGAAATGTCGAGCTGACGGCGCCGTACTTTCACGACGGCACGTTCTCGACGCTCGAGTCGGTGGTCGCACACTACAACGACGTACCAAAATCGTTGCGCAATTTCGATCCCGCGACGCTGCCCGCGGCGTTTCAAAGCAGCTACCACGGCGGTCAGGCGACGATCGATAGCATCCTCAGCACGCTCGAGTTCCAGCTGCGGACGCCGCTGCAGCTGACGGAGACCGAACAGCGTGAACTCGTGGCGTTCCTCAAGTCGCTGACAGATCCCGCAGCGCGCGACCTCTCGGGACTCGCGCCGGCCGCGGTGCCCAGCGGATTGCCGGTGCGCTGATTAGAACCCTTGGGTCAGACTGAACCGCAGCAACCAGTTTTTCTGCGGCCGATCGAACGGATGGACGACATCCATCTGACCGATTGCGTAGCCCAACAGGTTCATCCGAAACGACACCCCCGCGCTGCGGACGATTTTCCGCGGGCCGTTGCCGAAGAGCTGCGCTCCCTGAGAACCGGTCCAGGCGACGCCCGCGTCGTAGAAGATTCCAGCGTCGATTGGGAGGATCCCGTAATAGCCGCCACCGAGACCGAGTAAGCCGAACGGCGGAAAACGAAGCTCGACGTTCCCCACGAGTATCTTGCTTCCGAGGAGTTGCTGGAACACGGGGCACGACAACAACGAGGTCGCGTTACTGCATTCGCCGGCGGCGAAGCTTCCCAGATCATAGCCGCGCACAAAACTTGGATAACCAATGAACAGCGGATACAGGATGCCATTATTGGTGATGTCGTTGTCAGCGTCGCGACCATAGCGACCCACATGCACGATGCGGCCGGCGAGTGTGAATGGCCGCAGGGGCATGATGTACTTGCGATAATCCGCGATCGCGGTGACGAACTGGAGGCTGCCAAATGTCGGATCGGCCTCGAGCCGCCAGCGGCTGCCGAGAATCGGGCCGGTCGCGCCGAAGTACGAATTGTCATGAACCATGGCGGCGGTCGTGACGCCAAGGTTCAGATTCCCAGGCACCGGGAGATGCGCGGTCGAATCGCCGATTTGCTGGAACGTACCGTTATCGAAAGTCAGTGTCCGAATCTCGTGGGCGAACGTGATCTGCTCGAGGCCGGCGGAGAATTCGACGCGGTCCGAGCGGTTGAATGGATACGCGACAAAGCCCGTCAGGTCTCGGTTCGTTTGCTTAAACCGTTCGATCTGCTCCTGGCAGGTGGGACCGTTGGTGAAGCCACAATCGGAACCAATCCCGCCGACGATGTAGGGGATCTGCTCAGCGCCGATACTCCAATTCAAACGCCGCGTACGATTGGCGTAGCCGACCAGCGCCGCAAAATCCGAGATCCTGCCGTTGAACTGCGCCATCGTCACGAGATTGTGGTCCCCGAGCATGTCGCTCCAGTACAGCGTGACACCCCCGCCGACGTATGTGCCGAAGCGGTCGGCTGCGATTGCCAGGGAGGGTTGTGAGACAAAATCGAGCGACAGCTTGGGGTGGTAGGCCTTGGTCGTACTGCTGATGGTGACCGCACTCTCCGGCGGCAACCCCGGCGCGGGATCCTTGATCACCTCCGCGATGCCGGTCCCGATCTGCGCGCGCTCGAGCGGGGGCAGGGCAGCCGCCGATTTGGGCAGCTCGGTGATCGGTCCACCCGCCAGCGCCTGCAGATCGTCGATGACCTGGACCGCGTAGCCGCCGCCCGAATACACGGTAAACACGGCGCGCGGCGCCTTTTGCGCGATACTGAGCGCGGGGCTCAACGACGTGATGCCGCTGACGCCCGAGAAGACGTTCGTCACCTGCCGAATGGCGCCGTCACCGAGCGCCAGGCGATACACGTTCGTAATCCCGCCTGGATCTCCCAGGAAATAGAGGCTCTTCCCGTCAGGACTCCACTGCGGATTGATGTGCTTGGCGTTGGTGAGACGCGGAAGCTGGCGGATCTGGCCGCCGGGCCGCGCGTCGATCACGGCGAGCTGATAGTCGCCGTACGACAGACGCTCCAGCGACGTGGTGAAGCGGTCGGTCACGAACGCGATTTGCGAGCCGTCGGGTGACCACGCCGGCTCGAGGTCGGCGTAGGGGTCGTCGGTCAAGCGCTGGAGCTGGCCACTCTCGAGATCGTACGTAAAGAGATCGGTGAGCCCTCCGACTTGCGCGCTGAACGCAATCATTTTCCCGTCGGGCGACCACGTCGGACTGAAGATCTCGCCGAACGACGGAAACTTGATCTCCTTGATCAAGTCGCCGTTATCGCCCTTCACGATGCGGAGCGCCGGGTCGCCGGTCACCACCGCACCGAACACGAAGCGGCTCCCGTCGGCATCCCAGGCGCCCGCGGAGTTGATGAACTGCAGGCTCTCGAGGTGCGGATCGCGGGTCGAGGACACGAGCTTGCGGATCGTCCGGCCGCTCTCCGCGTCGGCGAGGTACATGTCGATCGAAAACAGTCCCACGTCCGACATGTAGACCATGCGCGTGCCGTCGGGGCTCAAGGCCGGCGCGAGGTTGTAGTGCTGTTCCTTTCCTGGGCTCACCAGCGATCGCGCGCCGGCGGTCGTGGCGGGAGTCAGCCGCGCCTGCAGCCGTTCTTTCTGGTCCGTCGGCAGCGACACACCGGTGGCAACCGCGACGGGCTGTGCGGCCTGCGTCAGCTCGCGATGCCAGTCGGCAATGAGGCTATCGGCGGGCCGGTGCGTGATCTGCTCGAGCGCCGCCTGTACGTTGCCGCTGCGGCCGGCCGAGCGCAGCAGCGCGCCGACGATGTCATCGCCGTACGTGCCGCCCAGATACGACCAGAACGACTGACCCCAGCGGTACGGGAAGTACCGGGGGTTCTCGAGATCTCTGAAACTCGGGAGCTCGCCGCGCCGCACCGCGTCGCGCATCCACATCGTCGTGTTGGGATCGACGTTGCCGAGCGAGACGTACTCGGCCATCCCTTCGATGAACCACAGGGGAACGCGGTTGAAGGCTGTGGCCACATTGCCGCGACCGACGCCGGTGATGTCATACTGGAACGCGTGCGTCAGCTCGTGGCCGATCACGTGGTCGGTTTCGGCCAGCGATGCACCTATCGGCAGAATGATGCGTCGCTTGAGGCTCTCCGTGATACCTTCGCTCCCCTCCACCGGAAGGATATTCGTCTGATTGTAGTCGGGGTGATCCGAGTAGAGAATCAGCGGCTGCCGGCCGCTGAGCTGGTGGCGCAGCACGGTCGATATTCGGATGTACCACCGCTCAGCCATGCGGCCTGCCTCGGCGGCGGCCGCCGCTTCTTTATCATAGAAGTAGATGTCGAAGTGCTGCGTTTTGAGGATCTTGAACTGGAAGCGTCTATACTGGACGGCGTTGCGGCCGAAGTATTGGGCTGGCGCTGTAGACACGACGAGACTCAGCGCGCCCAGCAGCATCGTGACGCGAGCAATGGTGTTCATGTCCTAGGATTACCCCCATACTCCGGGTTCGGCACCAGGTATTGGACTCAAGTCCTATCCTCAACGTACATCCAACCACGAGAGTTCACATGCCAAGTGCCGTCTCGACTCTGTGCACGCTCACCCTGTGGTTTCAGCAGGCGAATACGCAAACCCCGGTGGATTGGAAGGCGATCGACCGTGTGCTGGGCAGATCGGGCAATCTACAAGGAGAAACCTACCGCGTCGGCTTCCCGCGCAGTGATCTTCACGTCACAGTGGGCGCGGTCAAGGTACGACCGAGTCTCGCCCTGGGATCGTGGGTGGCGTTCAAACAGACGAGCGACAGCACGGTGATGTTAATGGGCGATCTCGTCCTGCTGCCGATCGAAGTCACAGCTGTGGTCGATGCCTTGCAGCGCGGCGAGATCGAGCAAACGGCCCTGCACAATCACCTCCTGAGCGAATCGCCGCGTGTCGCGTATCTCCATATTAGCGGCCGCGGACGCCCCGTTGCGCTGGCAACGGCAGTACATGAAGCCCTGGCGACGACCAGGACACCCGCGCCGGCAACAAGTACACCGCCACCGCTCGGCCTCGATACGGTGCAGATTGCACAGATCCTCGGCGTGCGCGGCAAGGCCAACGGCGGCGTCTATCAGGTCAGCGTCCCCCGAGCCGGGGCGGTGATGCTGGACAGTATAGAGGTCCCGCCGGCGATGGGCGTGGCGACCGCGATAAACTTCCAGGCGATCGGTGCCACCACCGCAGTTGCCACGGGTGACTTCGTGTTGATCGCCAGCGAAGTGAATCCCGTCTCGCGCACGCTCCGCGCCAACGGCATCGCCGTCACGGCGCTGCACAGTCACATGCTGAATGAGTCGCCACGACTCCTGTTCATGCATTTCTGGGGCGAAGGCGACGCGCTCAAGGTGGCGCGTGGCCTGCGGGCCGCGTTGGATGAGGTGAATATCAAGCGGGATTAGGTGCGGATCGGCCGAAGCCGCGATACAGGAGCAGGTCATACACGATCTTCAGCGTGCCGGCTATGAAGAAGGGCACGTTGATCAACGATGGCTGTGAGAACAGCAGCCCCGCAAATATCGGCGCGAGCCCGGCGCCGATGGTTCGCGCCACGCCGGTGATCCCCCCGGCAGCCGACCGCTCCTCGGGGCTCACGACCGACATGAGATATGACTGCCGGGTGGGCACGTCCATCTGGCTGATGCTGAAACGTGCGAACAACACGGCCACCGCGAGTGGCAAGGTCGGCATGAGCGGCACGAGGATCAGCAACACGTTGGACGGCAGGTGCGTGAACACCATGGTGCGGATGAGGCCAAACCGCGCCGCCAGCCGGGACGCCACGAGGGCGGAGAAGCCCGCGAGCAGGTTCGCCCCGAAGAAGATCGCGCCCAGCGTCGCCGGATCGACGCCGAACCGCAGGAAGAACCAATAGGCCGCGAAGCTCTGCACGACGAATCCGCCGGCGAACGAATCGAGCGCGAATAGAGCCGCGAGCCGCAGCACCACGGCACGGGAGCGGCCGACGCCCAAGAACGTGCTGGCTTGGGGCGCCGGCACCTCCGCGGCGGTTGATAGACGTGTAAACGCGAGGGCGAGGACGATACCCAGTGCAGCGTAGAGGATGATGACCCCCCGGTAGTGGACCGCCTGGGACAACACACCGGCGCCGAGTGAGCCGAGCGCGGTCGCGAACGCGCCGGTCAAGGTGTACCAGGCGAACACGCCGGTCCGCCGGTCACTCGGCACCACATGCGCAAGCGCGGCCTGCTCGATGGGGAGGAACGGTCCGACCTCGTTGCCGCTGGGACTGATGACGCCGATCGTGCCCGCGACGAGGAGCACGAGAAAGTTGCGCGTGACCGCGAATGCGGCGCCCGCGGCCGCCATCAGCGTCGCCCCGACGATGAGCATGCGCCGCCGCCCGATTCGATCCGCGCGTGTGCTCAGCCAGAGTGAGACGACGGTGTCTCCCACCAGCGTCAGCGTCAACAGCACACCGATCTGCCGCGTCCCGATACCCAACGCGGTCAGATACAGCACCAAGACGACAGACAACGCCCCGTATGCGAACAACCGCGTGAAGCGCGTGAGCAGCAACAGCCGTCCGTCCGGGGGCAGCGCTCGGAGCATACTGCCGCTCATGGCGTGAGGCGGTGGACGACTTTCACCACGAACGCGCCGTTCAATTGCCTGGTGAGGGAGGACGTGGAAGGGAAGCGATACCGTGTAGCCGGATTGGTGCTGTACCCCGAGTTCCAAACGATGAACACGTCGTCGCCGATCACCGGAATCCAGTGGAAGCGGATATTGAAATC
>QHUE01000122.1 GCA_003221825.1 Gemmatimonadota bacterium | reverse complement strand
ATTCCCAGACTTAAAGACCGCATCGACTTTGCTGACTCCGTGGGACGTTCCGGCTGACCCCGGGCGCAGGCCGGGGGCTGAGCGGCGCGCGACTTCCGCATCCGCGTGCATCGTGTACCTGCCACCTGGAAACCGTCCCCCAGTCAGCGTCATCAATCCTGCCTGCAAGCCGCCAAGATAGAAACCGTCGCGGAATGCCAGCCGCATGTTGCGGGTGCGGTAAAGATCGTCGGCGATAAAGGACGCGTTAACCAGCCGATCGTACTCGGCCAGCGTGGCGCCGGTTTTGAGATTCTGGAAGATCGCGCGCGCCGCATAGAGCCCCGACTGGACCGCGTAGTGAATCCCCTTGAGCGACGGCACATCCACGAATCCGGCGGCGTCGCCGAGTAACACGACGCCGTCGCCGGCGCGGCGGGCGGTCAGCGAATAGAATCCGCCCTCGGGAATCGTCTTCGCACCCCACTCGACCAGCTCCCCACCCGCGAGGAGCGATCGCAGCAGCGGATGTTGCTTGAATCGCTGCAACAACGCGTGCACGTCCAGCGCGGCGTCGCGGTAGTCTAGGCCCACCACGAGGCCTAGCGCGACGAGCTGCGGCCCGAGCGGATAGACGAAGCTGCCGCCGAACGCGTCCGTGGGCAGCGGCCAGCCCAGCGTATGGATCACGCGATCGAGCGGCTGCTTCGTCTCCCACAGCTCCTTCACGCCGAGCGCAAAGATCTGCGGATTCTCTGACGACACGCGCTGCCACTGGCACCACGCCTGGGCCAGCAACCCCCGCGTCCCCTCGGCGAGCGCCGTGACTTTGGCGACGAGATCGTTGGGCGCGGTGGCGCCCGGCGTCGGCTTGCCCTCGCGATCGAGGCCTGCGGCCGCCGTGCGGACGCCGGCGACAGCCACATCGCGCACGAGCAGCTGCGCCGCCGGAAACCCCGTGAAGACGTTGACGCCGAGTTCCTCGGCCTTGCCGCCCATCCAACGAACGATTTCGCACAACGAGCCGATGTAGTTGCCGTGGTTGCGCATCGACGGTGGCGTCGGAAGACGCCATTTGCCTTTGGCCGTCAGCAAGTACACGGCTTCTTTGGCGACCGGCGCGCGGAATGGAAAGTCCGCGTCTTTCAACTCGGGGAACAGCTCGCGAAATGCGCGCGGGTTGACGACTGCACCCGAAAGGGAGTGCTCCCCTAACGCCTCGGCCTTTTCGAGCACGCCGATGTTGAGCTCGGTGCGGTCGGTCTTCGCGAGCTTCGCCAGCTCGATCGCGCAGGCGAGGCCCGCGGGACCGGCCCCGACGATGAGCACGTCGAGCTCCATGCGGTCGCCGGCACCTGCGGCGCCGTCCTGGAGAATGAGCTTGTCGAGGGGAAGCGGTGGTTGGTACTGGGCGGGGACGATCTTATCCATGCAGCTTGCGGATCTCTTCGGTCAGTTTCGGAACGATTTCGAACAGGTCGCCCACGACGCCGTAATCGGCAACCTTGAAAATCGGCGCGTCTTTGTCCTTGTTGATCGCGACGATCACCTTCGAGGTCCGCATGCCCGCCAGATGCTGGATCATCCCGGAGATGCCGACCGCGATGTACAGCGAGGGGCTCACCGTCTTCCCTGTTTGCCCGACCTGATCGGCGTGCGGGCGCCATCCCATGTCCACCACTGCGCGCGACGCGCCGACCGCGGCCTGGCCCCCAAACGCACGCGCCAGCTCCTCGAGCACCTTGAAATTGGCCGGCTCCTTGAGACCGCGGCCGCCCGAGATGACAACTTGTGCCTCGGCGACGTCGAGCGTGCCCGCGGGCGCCGTCTTGATCTCGCGCACCGTCACCCGGCCGGCCGGCACATTCACGGCGACGGTCTCCGCTGCCCCGGCTTTGCGCCGCTCCACCGGCGTAAAGACGTTGGGCCGCAGTGAGACCACGGCAGGCCGCGACGCGACTTTGACCTTGAGCAACGCCTTGCCGGCATAGACCGGCCTCGTGACCAGCAGGTCGCCGCCATCCGTGGTGACATCGGTGATATCCGCCGCGACCGCGACGCCGAGCTTGGCGGCCACGCGCGGCGCGAGATCCTTGCCGGTCGCGCTCGCGGCAAAGAGCACAGTCTGGTAGCCGCCCTGCTTCGCGCGCTCGGCCAACGCCTGCGCGCAGGCCTCGGGGGCGTACCTGGCAAAGGCGGGATTCGTGAGTGTGACGATCTTGTCGGCGCCGTACTTTCCGGCCTGGTCGGCACCCTGCACCGGTCCGACGCCGCACACGACGGCTTCGACGGTGCCGCCGAGCCGCTGCGCGGCGGTGACGACTTCGTACGAAATCTTCCGCAGCACGCCGTCGCGCTGCTCCAGCACGGCGAGCGTCGTCACAGGACTTTGGCCTCTTCGCGCAGCAGCCGAACCAGCTCGCCGACGGCCCCGGCTCCCTCACCGACGATCTTTCCTTCTTTCCGCTCAGGCGGTGGCATGAGGGCCACGATCTCGAGGGTACCGGTCCCGGCCTGTACCGGCTTCACCTCGAGCGGCTTCTTCTTCGCCGCCATGATGCCTTTGAGCGCGGGCAAGCGCGGCTCATTGAGGCTCTTGTCGGTGGTGAGGACAGCGGGCAGCGAAAAGTTCACGACTTCGATGCCGCCTTCGATCTCTCGTTCGGCGACGCCCTTCGTCCCCTCGATGTCGAGGTGCGACACGGCCGTCACGCACGGCAGGCCGAGCAGCTCGGCGACGAGCGGGCCGACTTGGTGGCTGTAGTCGTCGATCGCCATCCGGCCGAACAGGACGAGATCCCACGCCGTGCCCTTCAGCTCGGCTGCGATGACGGTGGCCGTCTGGAACGGGTCAGCGGGAATGCTGTCCGCTTGCAGCAGCACGCCGCGATCGGCGCCCCACGACAAGGCGGTCCGAATCGTCTCCTGGGCTGCGGCAGGACCGAGACAGACGACGACGACCTCGCCGCTCCCCGCTTTCTCTTTCCGGCGCAGCGCCTCTTCGAGCGCGAATTCGTCATAGGGATTCATGACGAACTTCACGCCCGCTTCGTCGATGGTTTTGCCGTCGGCCGCGATTTTGACGCGCGTCTCCGAGTCGGGGACGCGCTTGATGCAGACCGCGATTTTCATGAGGACGGAAAGCTACGCTAGCGCCGCGCCATTCGGAACACGGCGATGCCCCAACTTTCGGGGTCGTCGGGAGGGTTGTCGTTCCAGTCGCCGTAGGAATGCGAGCCGTCCGAGCGATAGCGCAGCACGTAGCTCCCGGCCGGCAGCGTGATGACGCCATCGAAGACACGGTTCTTGTCCGAGCCGCCGGCGGGCTCGGTGTCCGCGTACTTCATTTGCCACACGGTGTGACCGTCGCTGGCTTCGATCCAGCCGTAGTCGAACATCTCGTCATCACGGCCCTCGCCCAGGGCCAGCACGCGCACGCGCGTCTGCTCCGTGAGGCGGAACGTCGTGTGCGCGTCCTCGTCGTTGCTCATGTGATTGAGCTGCGCGACGGTCGCGTCGTTTCCGGCGTCGCGGGTGCGCATGAACGGCCCGATGTCGGCGGGATTCAGGCGCCGGCTGGCCGGGAAGACGCTCACACCCCAGTACCGCGCCTCGGCGGGCGGCGCGCCATTCCAGTCGTTGTAGGAGTGCGAGCCGTCGCTCTTGTAGTACACGAGATAGTTGCCCCGTGCGAGATGCATCGTCCCATCGAACAGCCGGTTCTTCGCGGCGCCGCCGGCATGCTCGGTGTTCTCGTAGCTCATCGACCAGACACGCTTGTGCTGTTCTTCATCCACGATCCAGGCGTAGTCCGCCATGCGGTCGCTGAAGCCCTCGCCGATCGCATAGATGTGCACGTCCATCGGACGCCGCAGCGCGAACCCCGCCGATCGCATCTCGTCATCCCCGATGCCGATCAGGGAAACGATGGTCTGGCCGTGCGGCACCGGCTCGTACTCGAACGGACGGACCGACGCGCGGGCCGCCGGGTCGGCCACGCGCAGCGTGAGACCCCAGAACTCGGGATCGGTCGCGGGTACGTTGTTCCAATCGTCCGGGCTGTGCGAGTCGTCGCAGGCAAAGTACGCGACGTAGTGTCCCAGCTTGAGCTGCAGCGTCTCGTGCGCCATGCGATTCTTGGTCGCACCGCCGGCGGGATCGGTCGTCGCGTAGTCCATCGACCAGACGCGCTTGTTCGAGTCGACGTTGATGATCCAGCCGTAGTCGAATTTCTCATCTATCGACAGCTCACCGATGGCGTACACCTCGACGGCGGTGGGCCGCGTGATCTCGAACCCTTTGCGCGCGGAGCTGTTGCGGTCCGGGACGACCGTCGCGATGGCCGACGCGGTGAAGGCCGCACGCGCGGCGGCGATGTCCTCCGCGGTTGCGCTGCGCCCTGCGCCGCTGATGGCGAGCGCGAATTGCCGGTAGAGTCCGCCCTCGACGTAGGGGCCGCCGTACTTGGCGCGCCGGCCGAGCCGGATGATGTCCTTCAGATTGAGGTCGAGATTGCCGTTGAACGAGACGGAGGATGCCGCATAGGACGCGTAATGCGCTTCGTAGGTGCCGGCGGGGAGGTGGACGGTGCCCGCGAACCGGCGCAGGCCGTTGGAGTCGCGCCGCGTGTCCACCGAGCGGATATCCCACACGACGGCGCGCGTCCGCGCGTCGAGAATCCAGGCCGCCGCCGGCCACGTCGTCTGCTCGTCGTCCTGCCAGTGCTCGTCGTCGCGCGTACGCAGCCGGTCCGGCCACGGCTCCGCACCGACGGCGGAGATCTTAAGGTCTTGGGGTGCGGTCAGAACGAAGACGCTTACGCGGTGTTCCCGGGGCGTCAGGTTCTGAATGTCCACCAGCTGTGTCTGAGCCAGAACGAGCAGCAGGGCGAGATGCATGGCTGATATAACGGGCCGCGTCGTGAGGGGGTTTCTAGTTGAAGGCGCTCAGACCGGTGATCTCTTGTCCCAAAATCAGCGTATGGACGTCGTGCGTCCCCTCGTAGGTGTACACCGATTCGAGATTTGCGAGGTGACGCATCGCCTGGTACTCGGCCAGGATCCCGTTCGCCCCGAGGAGGCGTCGCGTCTCACGGGCGACATCGGTCGCCACGTTCACGTTATTGCGCTTGGCGAGGCTCACTTGCTGAGGCGTGGATTTGCCGCTGTCTTTCAAACGACCTAACTGGACACAGAGCAACTGTGCCTTAGTGATTTCCGTGAGCATGTCCGCGAGGCGCGCCTGCTGCAGCTGGAATCCCCCGATCGGCTTGCCGAACATCACGCGCTGCTTGGCGTAGCTCACCGCTTCATCGTAGCACGCCATCGCTGCGCCGACCGCGCCCCAGGCGATGCCGTAGCGCGCCGCGGTGAGACACATGAGGGGAGACTTGAGGCCGCCGGACTTCGGCAGCAGCGCGGACTTGGGGACGTGCACGTCCTGCAGCACCAGCTCGCTCGTATCGCTCGCGCGCAGGGACAGCTTGCCCTTCTGGTCCTTGGCTGAGAACCCCGTCGTGTCGGTCGGGACGATGAAGCCACGGATGGAATCGGGATCTTCGATCTTGCCGGTCTTGGCCCAGATGATGGCGGCCTGCGCCGTCGAGCCGTTCGTGATCCACATCTTGGCGCCGTTCAGGACCCAGCTGTCTTTCGTCTCTTTGGCTGTCGTGATCATGCCGGACGGATTGGAACCGTAGTCCGGCTCCGTCAGACCGAAGCAGCCGATCACCTTCCCGCTCGCCATCTGCGGCAGCCACTCCTTCCGCTGTTCTTCCGATCCGAACGTGTAGATGGGATACATCACGAGCGCGCCCTGCACTGACGCGAAGGATCGCACGCCAGAATCGCCGCGTTCGAGCTCCTGCATGATGAGGCCGTAGGCGACGTTGTTCAGCCCGGCGCAGCCGTACTCCTCCGGCAGGTTCGCGCCGAAGAGGCCGAGCTCCGCCATGCCGGGGATGAGCTGTTTGGGGAATTTGCCGGCGACGTAGGCTTCGCCGATGACCGGCATCAGGTGTTCGTCGATCCATTCTCGTACAGTGTCACGGATGGCGCGTTCTTCTTCGGTGAGCAGTCCGTCTATGCCGTAGAAATCGACGCCCTGAAACTTCGAAGCCATCAGTCACCCGCTCCTAGAAAAGTTGCGCAGACGCCAAAGCTACTCTACCGCGTGGCTTGTGGCTCGAGGCTAGGGGTTTTTGGAGGCGTCCCTCGGGCAAAAGCCGCTGTGTCTGAGGGTTGGAACCGTTGCTTCCCCGAATCCCACCGAAAGAAGGTGACTTGCACTGCAGCAGGATCGATCGTGACGAAGTTGAAGGACACGGGCCGCCCGCCGCGCGCCCGCGTCGACAAGGTCCCGGCAGTCGAGACCGCCACCCGGCCCTCGAGCATCTCGGCCCCTTCCTGGTGGTCGTGCCCGCAGAGCACCACGTCGGTGCCCGCGTCGATGATGCGGCGCTGGGCCCGGCGCCAGCGGGCGAGCCCCATGCGCTGCGACATCTCGCCGCGCAGCACATTGTGATGGATCACGAGGACGCGCGGCAGGCCCGCCTCGGCCCTGGCAAACACCGCCTGCACGCGCTGCATCTCGCTTTTGGGCAGGTGGCCCTTCACGGCGATATCCCGGAGACGCAGGGTCAGCGAGCCCCAGGCAACCCCGTGCGCGGTGAGCGCTGACGCGATTACCGCGCCGCCCGGAATCGCGAGCGTGGGCGTGAGGTCGGCACCGAAATAGCCGCGGTATTTCTCGTACACGGCGTCCTTGCCGAACGGAATGAACGGCCGGCGCCACCATTGCACGTCGTGATTGCCGGG
>QHUE01000121.1 GCA_003221825.1 Gemmatimonadota bacterium | reverse complement strand
CCAGCAACGCCATCAGCGCGATGCCGTGCTGGCGGGCGATCTCGCTGGCCGTCTCACCCCGCGTCACGCGATGGCGTTGGCTGCCGTCCGAGCTGACGGTCCGATAACGTCTGGACACCCGGCGGACCCGCGGCTCGGGGGGGGTGCTCCAGGCGCCGCGTGGCACGACGCGCCCGCTCATCGGCACAATGATGCGCTGGCCCACGCGGAGCGCATGCGCGCGCAGATGAGGATTCGCCGCCTGCAACATGGTGACGGTGACCTTGTACCGCTGGGCAATACCGGAGAGCGTCTGACCCGAGGTGACGTAATGGTCCACGAACGTCACCCGTTCGTTGACGGGCAGATCGGCGTACCGCTCCGCCACCCGCGCGCCCCTGCCCCGCGGCACGCGCACGACCACGGCGCGCTGCGGCGGCGTTATACCGCGCACGTACTGCGGGTTGAGCTCGAGTAGCGCCGCGACGGATGTATCGGCCAGCCGCGCCAGCACGTCGAGCCCCGTCGCATCAGGAACCGATACCTCATCGAAGACGAGCGGCGGCAAGCGCTCGATCTCGGTAAAGCCGTACCGGGCCGGCTGCTTGGCGATCAGTGCGGCCGCGATCAGTTTCGGCACATAATCGCGTGTTTCCCGCCGCAGGTTGCGCCGGTCGGCGATCTGGAAGAAGGTCTGATCGTCTACGGTGTCAGGCTCGCCCGGCAGGCGGCGGATCTCCCGCTCGATCCGACCGGCGCCGGCGTTGTACGCCGCGGCCGCCAGATAGACGCTCCCCAGGCGCTGCACGAGGTCCTGGAGGTGACTGACCGCGGCGTCCGTCGCCTTGAACGGATCGCGCCGCTCGTCCACCCAGGGGTCGATCTGCAGGCCGTAGCCCCGTCCAGTGGAAGACATGAATTGCCACATCCCCACTGCCCGGGCGCGGCTCACCGCCGTGTTCGACAGCCCGCTTTCGATCAGCGTGAGATAGACCAGATCTTCGGGGAGGCCGCGGGCACGCAGCCGCTCGCGGATCATACCTTCGTACCGGCCCAGGCGGGACAGCCAGATCCCGAAGCGGTCGCGGGCATCGAGCTGGAAGAACTCGAGATACTCGAGCACCCGGCGATTGCCTGCGAAGTTCGAGACGTCGATGTCGAACGTCGTGGTGGCGTCCCTGCCGAAGAGATCCTCCGCCTCCTTGCGCACGTCCTCCCCGCGCACCGCCACGTTGGTGCGCGGTGCTGAGAGCGATTCGGGGGAATGCTCG
>QHUE01000120.1 GCA_003221825.1 Gemmatimonadota bacterium | reverse complement strand
CGATCCCACGAGCCGCGTCGCTTCTTCCGCATGCGCCGACAGCGACACGATCACCACCGTCGCATCGAACGCCCGCACCGCTTTCACGCCCAGGAGCTCGAACGTGAGACGAGGGCTTACTGCCTGCTCCAATGCGTTCACGGCTGCCACCGCGCAACAGCGCAGCTCGCCGGTTTGTGACGACACACCGTCGGATGCGCCCTCAAACCGACGTCCATCGGACCACGTCAACACCACCTTGGCGCGACAGCGGCCGTTCGCGAGCCGCTGAAACCCGAACTCCTGAAACCGCAGGCGCTCGTCGGGCACGGAGCAGCCTCAGTCGAACCGAACTTCGATCTGCTGCTTGACGCCCGAATCCTGATTCGCTTCGACTACGTCCACCTCGAGCCGCGGACGGCCCTGCGCGTCTTGCTCGGCCGAGATGAGCAGAATCAGCCCGCTGTCGAACTCCACTTTCACGTGCCGCACGTCGGAACGCACCGTGACATGTTTGACCGTCTCACCTCTCAACCGCGTCACTGCCCCCACGACGCGCCGCAGATCCTGCAGGTTCGCGGTGCTCACGAGAGACGCTCCGCGAGCAGCTGCGACAGCGCGGTGTCGGGAATCCGCTCAGCCTGGATGAACAGTGACGACTTCGAGGTGGCCTCCAACGGATACGGCGTCCAGAACGACCGGTGCCGACCCGGTTGGGGCTCAGACGCGGCGCGAAACGACAACACCAATTGCCACGCGGCCGTATTCGCGCGACGCTCGGCTACCGCGTCCACATGCCAAACCTGGTCCCCGTGCGCAATTACTCGCCATGACATGGCTCACCTCAGAGCGGGGAAAGAGCGCAAAGGGGCCCCAATATGGGGCTTAGCTCCTGTCCGGTCAATGGGTTAGCTCTTTGCAGCGAACTGCGGTGGGAAGTCAGTCGTCCCTGGTGACGTAGGCGCGGAAGCGGGTCGCTAAGTCCCGGGTGACGGGTCCGGCAACACCTTTCCCGATCGCTCGACCGTCGAGCTTTGAGATGCCCACCACCTCGGCGGCGGTTCCGGTCAGAAACACTTCATCGGCCGTGTACAGGTCGTAGCGGTTCATCGGTAGCTCTTCCACTCCGTATCCCGCCTCTCGCCCGATCTCGATCACCGTGTCGCGCGTGACGCCGCGCAGAATGCCTGTGTACGGCGGTGGCGTGCGCAGTGTGCTGTTGGACACGGCAAAGAGATTCATGCCGCTTGCTTCGGCGACGTAGCCGGCGGCGTCGAGCATGATCACCTCGTCCACGTTCGCCGCGATGCCTTCGACTTTGGCGAGAATGTGGGAGAGGTAATTCAGCGATTTGACACGAGGGGAGAGGGCCTCGCGGTGGTGGATCGGCGTGGCCGCTGTCAGTGCGGTCAGCCCTTTCTCGTACCGGTCCTGCGGCCACAGCTTGATCGTGTCGAAGATGCAGAAGATGGTCGGCTTGGCGCATTTCCGAGGATCAAGACCGAGGTCACCGACCCCGCGGGTGACGACCAGGCGGATGTAATTGTCCTTGATCCCGCTTTTTGCAACGCCTTCCTCGACCATGCGCCCCATGACGTCCTTCGACATGGGGATTTCAAGCCAGATCGCTTTTGCCGAGGCGTACAGGCGTTCGAGGTGGGCGTCCAACCGGAAGACGCGGCCGCCGTAGGCACGTATGCCCTCGAAGACACCGTCGCCATACAGAAGGCCGTGGTCGAATACAGAAACGACCGCGCTGCCGCGGTCGTACCACGTCCCATCGATCCAGACGATGGAGGGCATCGGGGGAATCTGCCTCCTATCTCCCGCCGTGACAACGGGGGGCTACGAGTCCATGAGGCGGCTGGGGATCGAACCCAGGACCTACGGATTAAAAGTCCGTTGCTCTACCAACTGAGCTACCGCCTCTGAATGACCCCGTCAAAGGTAAACCGTCGAAGGGAGGCGTCAAAATAGAGGCGTCAAATGAAAAACGTCGAAACAGGCGTCAAAATAAACCGTCGAGGCGTGAAATCGGTGACGCTGGAGAGCTAACGGGCACGATCATGGGAGGATGGTGCTCCGTGCCAATCCTGCCACTCTACGGGTGGTGCAGGTAGCGGAAAGCGTGGCAAGGGGCTGTGCCGTTCTCGCCAAGACCTTTCGTGGTCCCGGGTCGCTCGCGCGCGGCGATCAACTCATTCGCGCGTCCACCTCAATAGCTTCAAACATTGTGGAGGGCTGCGGTCGCGGAACCGTCCCTGACTTTCGGCGCTTTTTGCTTCATGCCCGAGGGTCGGCGCAGGAGACGCTCTCGCAACTTCGCTTGGTTGCTCCGACTGATGAGCAACGCTCATCCGTGCGATCGCTCCAAAGCAGTACTGTGCTCATTCTGAAAATGCTCACACGACTCTACGAGCATCCGCCGCCGGATAAGTGATTACGCAGTCTGTCACGTTTTCTATTTGACGTCTCTTTCGACGTCGTTCAATTGACGTCTTTCAATTGACGTCTCTCATTTGACGCCGTTCTTTTGACGTCGCTACCTTCCAGCCATGTCGTCGTCCAGCCCCATCACTAGCGTCTCCGACACTGCCCGCTGGGTCGCCATGTACCGGGCCATAGAGAGCGAACGCCCTGACGCTCTGTTCCGCGATCCCTACGCGCGACGGCTCGCCGGGCCAGCGGGCGAGCAGATACTGGCGTCCATGCCTCAAGGCCGAAGATGGGCCTGGCCGATGATCGTGCGCACGGCGGTGATGGACGAAATCGTTATGCGTCTGGTCACCGAACAGGGCGTGGACACAGTCCTCAACCTGGCCGCCGGTCTCGATGCGCGCGCCTACCGTCTCGATCTCCCCCGCGACCTTCACTGGATCGACGTGGACCTCGAGGGCATCCTCTCGTATAAGGAAGCGGCGCTCGCCGGCGAGCAGCCGCGCTGCCGGGTCGAATTCGTGCGCGCCGACCTCACCGATCAGGCGACACGGCGTTCGCTGTTCCAACGCGTCGGCGCCCAGGCGAAGCGCGCGCTGGTGATTGCGGAGGGGCTGCTTGTCTATCTCAAGCCCGACGATGTCACATCGCTCGCCAAAGATCTCGCGGCCCAGCCGGCGTTTCGCTGGTGGCTGATCGACCTCGGCTCGCCGGCGCTCCAGCAGTTCCTCAGTCGCACGTGGGGCAAACAGCTGCGCGCCGGAAACGCACCGATGCTCTTTTTCCCCGAGGAGGGAACGGCGTTCTTCGCTCCGGCGGGATGGGGCGAGGCGGAATATCACGCGATTTTCGATGCAGCGGTGCGGCTGCGCCGCGCGCCGAAGATGTCGTGGGTGTGGAGACTGCTGGGACTATTCGCGTCGAAAAAACGGCGTGCGGAGTTCAAACGCTTCTCGGGCGTTGTCTTGTTCAAAACATCAACCTTCGGAGACGGTTCGTGACCCAATGGCGCCCGCTGCTGTCCCTGCTCGCAATCGTCGCCGCCTGCAGTCCTGCCAAACCTCCCGCCGCACCGGCTGCCAATGTCGTCACCATCACGGCGACCGACTACGCGTTCGGTGCACCCGATACGATTCCGGCGGGACTGACGACGTTCCGAATGATCAATCCGGGGCGTGAGCCGCATCAAGCGGTCGTCGCGGGCGGAGCCGGAAAAACGTTCGCCGAGCTCGAAGCCGCGATGCTCAAGGAAGGCCCGCTCCCCGACTGGTTGACCGTCCCCGGCGGCGCCGGCGTGGTGAGCAGCGGCGACAGCTCGGTCGTTACGGTCACGATGGCACCCGGCAACTACTTGATTCTCTGTTTCATTCCCAGCCTGGATGGCAAGCCTCACGTGCAGAAGGGCATGTATCGACGCCTCGTCGTGACGCCGGCGCCGGCGGGAGCCGCCCTGGCGGCGGAACCGAAGTCGGATGTGACAGCGACGCTGTCCGACTATGCCTTCGCGCTCTCGACACCGCTGACGGCGGGCACGCACACGATCCGCGTGGAGAACAGCGGGCCGCAGCTCCACGAGCTCACGATCGAACGGCTCGCCCCCGGGAAGACGCTGGCGGATTGGCAGAAATGGATGGAAGGCGGGATGCGAGGCACGCCCCCGGCAGAGCCGGCCGGTGGTTTCACAGGGCCTGATAAAGGCAAGGTTGGTTGGCTGACGATTACCCTGAAGCCCGGCAACTATCTGTTGAACTGCTACGTGCCCGACGCCAAGGATGGGAAGCCGCACTTTGTGCATGGGATGGTGCAGCAGGTCGCGGTCAAGTAACCGACGGTAAGGGACGGTAAGAGACGGTAAAAGGACGGTAGGGGTTTGACCCTTACCGTCCCTTACCGTCCGCTACCGTCTTTTACCGTCTGTTCTAGAAGACCCAGTGCATCCCGATCTGCGTCTGCTGCGGATCCCCTAAGCCACCGCGGAACGTGCCGTCGAAGTTGAAGAGCGGGCTGCCCGTCGCCGGATCTCGGAAATTCTCCGAGCCGAGGACGTTGAACATCTGCGCAATCAGCTCGAGCCGGCCGTTGCCCACTTTGAACGGCCACGTCAATCCGATATCCCACGAGAAGTAGCTGTTGTCTTTGCGCAGCGTGTTGCGCGGGAGAATCACACCGGTCGGTACAGCGCCATTGTAGCAAATCCGGTCCGCGGGACTCGCGGCGCGCTGCCCGGTGCCTTTGTTGCCGGCTCCACATTTTTCCGACGTGGGCTGCGCAGAGTAGATGCTGACGCGATTGTTCAAGAACAGGCCGCCACCGATGTGGACGAGCATCCAGCCGTTGAACCGATGGCGCTGATCGCGGTCGCTCCAGTTGTACTCAGGCGCGAGATTGTGGCGCTCGACTCGACAGTCGTCAGCGTAAAGATTCCGTTGGTCGTCCCACCTGTGTCGTCGGGAAGTCCCGTGATCCACGGACTGCCGAACGCGGCGTCATTGCGGTTGATGAACCGAGTCAAGTGGTCGGTCCGGGCGTGCTCAAAACTGATTGATGCGCCGAGATCGTTGCCCACCTGCCATTCGTATCCGATACTGGCGCTGAACGTGCGCGGGTTCTGGAAGTTCTGCGCGAACACGAATACATCGGGGTGATTCACGGCGCTGGGCGCGACGTTATCAGGCAGCTGGCTATTCAGGGGCGGTACGACGCTGTTGAAGTTGGAGTACGTCATGCCGACCGAGCCGTTGGTGCTGCGCGTGGACGCGAGGTTGAGTCCCGGAATGCGCGCATAGTATAGGCCTGCGCTACCCCGAATCACTCGCTGGCCGTCGGCCCGCGGATCAAAGGCAAATCCGAACCGCGGCTGCCACATCTTCTTGTCCGACGGGATCGTGCCATCCGACGGAAACGTGCTTTGGCCGATGAATGGCGCGAAAAAGACCTGCGAGGGCGGAGTGATTGGGTCGGGCTCGATTTGCGCTTCCCACCGGAGGCCGTAGTTGAACGTCCACTTGGGGCTCGGCTTCCAGGTGTCCTGGATATACGCGGCGTATTCGGTCTGCGGGATGTTCTGCGTCCCCGCCGCACTCACGGAGCGGCCCACGCCCGCTTGCTGGAGGAACAGCAACAACCCCCCGGTGTCGCCCGAGTCCTGGAAGGCCAGGAAGGCCGGCACGGACGCGAAGATGTAGCGGGAGTTTGCGAACCCGACAAACGTCTGAATAGAATGCACTTTGTTATACTCGAAGCCCGCCTTGAAGAAGTGGTCGCCACGGGCGATCGACATATTGTCCAGCAGCTGCATGCGCGTGTCGTAATACGCAATGGGTAGGAAGAAGGGCATGCCGAATCGATATCCGTTCGCGAAATCCATCGCGACGTCGGGGAACGGCCGCGGTCCGGCATCCACCCGGTTGGTGCCGAGTGCCGCACTCCGCGGACCGTCGTATGGCCGCGGGCGATCCTCGCGAGAATACTGGAACCGGAATTCGTTGGCGAGGTTGGGCTTCAGATACGACATCAGACTGCCGTTGATGGCGTTCGAGTGATCCTGCTCGAGCCCGTTGGAGCTCCTCGCCCAGTGATCATAATCGAATGTCCCGTTCCGCTGCTCCGACCAGGTGTAGTTGTACTTCAACGAGGCATGATGCCGATCGGACAGATTGAAATCGAACTTGGCGAGCAACACGCGCGCGTTATTGGTGCGCTCGATTGGCCCGTAGTCGCCCCGCAAGGCGCCACCGTAGGCCGTGTCCATCCAGGCGCGCAGTAACGGATCGATTCGGTTCGGATCGGTTTGCTTGGTGTCGTTATAGATCTGTTGATCGTAAGCGAGGAAGAAGAACGCACGATCGTGCTTGATCGGCCCGCCGACTGTGAAGCCGAACTGGTGCTGAGTGAAATCGGGCGCGAGGCTCTCGGTACCGTGGTGCGCGACGCCCGACAGCGCGCCGTCCTTTCCATAATAGTGCAGCGAGCCGTGGAGCTGATTGGTGCCTGACTTGGTCACGACGTTCACGAAGCCACCCGACGACCGGCCGAACTCGGCATTCGCGCCCGACGACGTCACGACGATCTCCTGCACCGCGTCGAGATTGAACGTGAACGGCGGCCGCTGGCCCCCGCGCTGCTCGCCGAAGAACGGATTGTTGAAGTCCGCGCCATCCACCGAAACGTTGTTGTGAATCCCCTTCTGGCCCCCGATCGACAGCTCGTCGCCGTCCGGGCCCTGCACGATGGCCACGTTCGGCGTCAGCAGCGTCAGATTCAGATAGTTGCGCCCGTTGTTCGGCAGGCGCGAGACCGCGGCATCCGGTAAGCGCGTCGAGTTTTCGATCTTCGTCGCCTCGACGACGGGCTGCGTGGCCTCGACCACCACCGCCTGGAGCTGTACCGCCGCCAGCGGCAGCGTCAGATTCACCGTTTCACCGACGCCCAGCCGGACGCCAGAGCGCCGGGTCTCGCTGAAGCCGACGGCGCGGGCCGTGACGTCATACGTCCCGAGCGGCATGAGGGGGGCGATGAAAATGCCGCGCTCATTGGTCACGACCTGGCGCTGGAAACCGGTCTGTGCCTCGTGCAGGACCACCGACGCGCCGGCGACGGCAGTCCCCGACGGATCGGTCACCGTGCCGCGGATGACGCCGGTCGTTGCCTGCGATTGTGCAGCCAGCAAAACGGGGATTGCGAGAGCCAATACGACCGGCCCGAGGAGCTTGCGCACCATGCCTCTGCCTCCGACGGGTTGGGAAGGATGTTTCGGGACGGCTAGCGTATCACCCGTCGCGAACGTCCGCAAGGCTTAGTTTTCAGGCGATGCAGAACGCCGAAATCGCCCGCCTCCTCAGCGACGTCGCCGACTTGCTGGAAATCTCGGCGGGCAATCCGTTCAAGGTGCGCGCGTACCGCAACGCGGCGCGGACCGTCGCGGATCACCCCGACCCGATTGCCGAGCTCGTGTCGGGCGGTGGTTTCGACGTGACGGATTTGCCGGGGATCGGCGACGGCATTGCGAAAGAGATCACGGCGCTCGTCGCGACCGGCTCCCTGCCCCAACGCCAGCTGCTCGCCGCCAAAATCCCGCCGGGGCTCCTCGACTTGCTGCGCATCCCCGGCCTCGGTCCCAAGCGGGTCAAGCTGTTTCACGAGCGGCTGAAGGTGAACAGCGTGGCCGATCTCAAAGACGCGCTCGAGAAGGGAAAAATCGCCAAGCTGGCGGGCTTCGGGCCCAAGCTGCTCGAGAAGATCCGGGAGGGCGTCTCCGGCGCGGGCGCCGGCACGCAGCAGCGGATGGTGCTGCACGAGGCCGAGCAGTACGCGCGAGCTATCGTGGAGTATCTCAAGGCCGGCGGAGGAATCGACGCCATCGATGTCGCCGGCAGCTTCCGGCGCCGCCGCGAAACGATCGGCGATCTCGACATCGTGGTCAGCTGTGCCAACGCGCCGGCGGTGATCCAGCGATTCGGCAAGTTCGGCGACGTCGCCCAGGTCGCATCGCAGGGGGACACGCGGTCGACCGTGCGGCTCACCAGCGGGCTCCAGGTGGACCTCCGCGTCGTCGAACCGGCCGCGTTCGGCGCGGCGATGCAGTACTTCACCGGCTCGCAAGCGCACAACATCGAGCTCCGTAAGATCGCGCAGGCCAAGAAGCTGAAGCTGAACGAGTACGGGCTGTATCGCGGATCGAAGGCGATCGCGGGACGGACCGAGTTAGACGTCTACAGCGCCCTCGGTTTGGACTGGATCCCGCCCGAGCTGCGCGAAGGGCGGAATGAGATCGCCCTGGCGAAGGAGCACGCGCTCCCCACCCTCGTCACGCTGGAGGAGATCCGCGGCGACCTCCAGATGCACACCGACGCGAGCGACGGCAAGGCGACCCTGGGGGAGATGGTCGAGGCGGCGCGCGCGCTCGGCTATGCCTACATCGCGATCACCGATCACTCCCCGCGCATGTCGATGGCTGGCCAGAGCCCCGCCGAGCTGCGCGGCCAGTGGAAAGAGATCGACCGCCTCAACACCCGGCTGCGCGGCATCCGCGTGCTGAAAAGCGTCGAAATGGACATCCTGGAAAGCGGCAAGCTCGATCTCCCCGACGACGTGCTCGCGGAAGCCGACTACGTGGTGGCGACGATTCATTACGGTTTGAAACAGAGCGAGCGACAACTCACGGACCGTTTGCTCAGGGCGATCGAGAACCGGTGGGTCGATGCGATCGGCCACCCCACGGGCCGGATCGTGCCGGTGCGTCCTTCCTACCCCCTCGACTTCGACGTCGTGGCGAAGGCGGCGGCCAACGCGAAGTGCCTGCTCGAGATCAACGGCAGCGAACGGATGGATTTGCCGGATACCCTGGCGGCCGCCGCCAAGGCGCACGGCGTGCGCTTCGTGCTCTCGACCGACGCGCACAACCAGCGGGAGCTGGGCTTCATGCGGTTCGCGGTCGCGGTGGCGCGGCGTGCGGGGCTGACCGCGGCCGACATCCTGAACACGCAGCCGACGGCGGACTTCCTAAACGGACTGCGGCGCAGCCGAAACCATTAGCAGCTCGGTCTGCGCGACGGGCTCGAAGCTGTACCGGTGATGCCGGGTGGGGCCGAGCCGCTGGATCGCGTCCAGATGCTCGGGCGTCGCGTAGCCCCGGTTCGTTTCCCAGAAATAGCCGGGGTGCCGCGCCGCGAGCCGGTCCATGAGATAATCGCGCAGGACCTTGGCGATGACGGAGGCGGCCGCGATCGAGTGGCAGCGGGCGTCGCCGTCCACGATGGCCTCGTGCTCGCACCCCAGCTCCGGGCAAGGCAGTCCGTCGATGAGCACGTGCGCCGGAACGACGCCGAGCCTGCGGAGGGCGCGCTCCATGGCGAGGATCGAGGCGCGGCGGATGTTCAGCCGGTCGATCTCGCGGACGCTGGCCGCGCCGATGGCGACCGCGACGGCGCGCTCCCGGATCTTGACCGCGAACTTCTCGCGCTGCAGCGCGGTAAGGACCTTGGAGTCGTCCAGGCCACGGATCGGCTTTGCGCCCACCGGAAACACGACGGCCGCGGCCACCACTGGACCAGCCAGGGGGCCGCGGCCGACTTCATCGATTCCGGCGACGATACTCCGACCCTCGCACCACAACGCCGCCTCGCGTTTCAGCGACGGGCGGCGGTGCCTCACGTCTGGGTCGGCTCCTGTTCGGCGGTGCCGGCGGTCGGGACTGTGATCCCCCGCTTCTCGCGGATCCGTGCCGCCTTGCCGGCAAGCCGGCGCAGGAAGTACAGCTTCGCGCGCCGCACGCGGCCCTTCCGGAGCAACCCGATCTCGGCAATCAACGGCGCGTGCAGCGGGAAGATGCGCTCGACACCCACGCCCGCCGAAATTTTGCGGACGGTAAAGGTCTCGTTGATGCCACCGCCGCGCCGGGCAATGCAGATGCCCTCGAACGCCTGCAGCCGCTCCTTCTCACCCTCGCGCACGCGCACCATGACGCGCACCGTGTCGCCGGGAGCGAAGGCCGGGATGTTGTCTCTCAGATTCTCCATAGCCACTTGTTCTAGTCGTCGTTCTTTGCCCATAAATCCGGTCT
>QHUE01000119.1 GCA_003221825.1 Gemmatimonadota bacterium | reverse complement strand
TCGGTCGGCCTGGCGCTCGCCGCCGGGACGGCCCTCGCGCGTTTGCCGCCGGAGCGGCTCCGTGTCGTGCTCGTGGCGGTCGTGCTCGCCGGTGGGATTCGCTCCGGATTACGGACCCCGGTGTGGCATGACGATTTCAGCGTGACACAGAGCATTCTGGAAGACTCCCCGAACTCCTATCGCGGCCCGGCCCGCATGGCCGCGATCTACCAGAGCCATCGCCAGCCGGCGCAGGCACTCGGCGCGCTGCGCGAGGCGGCGAAGATCTACGACCGCGATCCCACGTTGTTCGTTGCCGCCGCCGATGCCGCGATCACGCTCGGGCGGCCTCGTCTCGCCGACACGCTCCTCATGCGGGCCGAGCTGCTCTGCTTCCGCTGCCCCGGTTACTACCGCACGCAAGCACTCGCCGCCCGATCGCGCGGCGATTCCGCGGTGGCGGACTCGCTGCTCGCGCGGATGCGATGAGACGCGAGCTACTGTTCGTCTTTGTTGCCGCAGTCGCGCTGTACTTCCCGACGGTCCGATACGGCTTTGTGCAGGACGATCGGGCGATCATTGTATCGAATCCCGCCGCGCATTCCGTTGGTGCCGGGCTGGCCGCCTTCGACGATCCTTATTGGCCGCGCGAAACAGGTGCCGGGCTCTACCGCCCCGTGACGATTCTGAGCTACGCCATCGACTGGACCGTCTCGGGTGGCCGCCCTGGGTGGCTGCATGTGATGAACGCCCTGTGGCACGGCTTGGCGGCGGTGCTGCTCGTATCGTTGCTCACTCGCTGGCTCCCGCCAATCGCAGCGGCAGCGGCGGGTCTCGTCTTCGCCTGGCATCCGGTGCACGTCGAGGCGGTCGCCAGCCTCGTCGGCCGCGCCGATCTGCTCGTGGCGGTTGGTATTCTCGGGGCGGTGCGTGCTGCCCGGCGCGGACAGTGGGCCCTCGCCGTGCTGTGTGCGGCGCTTGCGATGCTCAGCAAGGAGCACGGTGTCATTGCCGGTGTCGTCATACTGCTCGATAACTGGCTCTGTCCTCACCCCCTGTTCCCCTCTCCCGAGGGGAGAGGGGGGGCGGATCACCGGCGCTACCCGACCGGCTTCTGGGTCGCGCTGGGAATCGTGACCCTGGGGTTCGTCGCCGCTTGGCTCGCGATTGGTTGGGTCGGAGAGAACGACGCGGCCGCGGTATTCTATGGAAGGGGAACGTGGGGGCGGTTGGCGATCGCGCTGCCGGCGGCGCTGCGCGCCGTGCTGCTCCTGGTATGGCCGGCGTCGCTGTCGGTCGATTACAGCCCGCAAGTGATTCCCGCGCATGCCGGTTTCTCTCTGGGGGCGCTGCTCGGCCTCTGCGTCGTCGTCGGCGTTCCGGCGCTCGCCGTGTGGTGCCGCCGCCGCGCTCCCGCAATCTCGTTCGCCGCGGGTCTTGCGGTGCTCTCATACCTGCCGACCGCGAACCTATTCTTTGCGTCGGGGGTCGCGTTGGCCGAACGCAACCTCTATCTCGCCGTGGCGCTCCCGGCGACGCTCGTCGGATTGGCCGCAACCTGGCTTGTCTCGCGCCACGGGATGCGTCCCGCAGCCGCCCTGGCGGGAATCGTGATCATCGCCTGCGGCGGACGGTCGCTCGCACGCTTGCCGGCGTGGCAAGACAATCGCTCGCAGCTGCTCACGCTGCTCACCGATCACCCCGAGTCGTATCGCGCTCATGCGTCTGCCGCGGCCGTGCTCGCCGGACTCCATGACACGGTGGGAGCACGGCGCGAGTATTTCGCGGCCGACTCCCTGTTTTCCGGCGATCCATATCTGGATGGCGCGCATGCGATCTTCTTGATTGGGATCGGTGATACGGCGGCGGCCGTCCCGTTGATCGGTCGGTGGAGAGGTTTGCGTGTGGGCGAACGGATGACGCTCCGCGCGCGGTTCCTGCTGGAATTGGCGCGCGGAGACCGCGTCGCGGATGTCGCGCTTGCCGACTCTGCGAGCAGCCGATATTCAGGCGAGAATGGATGGTATTTCAAATATTTACGTTGACTTTGCCGGAGATCTTGCGTCCGGCAGCGTGACTTGCAAAAAGCGCGATTCGCTAGCCCTTTCGAACGACTTCCGGGATCAGACGAGGCGTCTGATAAGCTATTCGCCTTTCCGAGCTTACGACGATTTACCACATCGAAGGCACGATTCGTGCTTTTGCTGAAGGCGGAAATCATCCTATAGAAGATGTGTTCGGTACCTACAGGGGAGGTTAGTCCAGATGAACCGCAAGGGTTTCACACTGATCGAGCTTCTGATCGTCGTCGTGATCATCGGCATTTTGGCCGCGATCGCGATTCCGAAGTTCGCGAACACGAAGGAGAAGGCGTATCTCGCGTCGATGAAGTCGGACCTACGGAACCTCGTGACGGCCGAAGAGGCCTACTTCGCCGACTCGGTGAAGTACACGAGCAACTTGGGTACGGCATACAACACGACCAGTGGCGTGGTTGGCCCGACCATCGCGTTGACGGCTGATGGGTGGACGGCCAACGTTTCACACACCACGACCACGAAGAAGTGCTACATCTACGTCGGGTCGACTGCACTGGCGCCTGCCAACAAGGAAGGCGAGCCGAAGTGCCAATAAGGCCTCTGGCCTGAAGGCAAGAGCGGCGGGGAAATGATCCCCGCCGCTTTTTTTATGTGAAGGGCACCTGGAAACGAGCACGTTCCAGACTGCGTGTGACGTGCGGCACTGAGCGAGTGTGCCCCTGCCACGATCATTTAGCAAGAGTACTATCCTGCGCCCCGTTTTGCTGTCGCCTGCAGGAGGAGGTTCGCCAGATGAACCGCAAGGGTTTCACACTGATCGAGCTTCTGATCGTGGTCGTGATCATCGGCATCTTGGCCGCGATTGCGATTCCGAAGTTCGCGAACACGAAGGAAAAAGCGTATCTGGCTTCGATGAAGTCAGATCTGCGTAACCTGATCACGGCCGAAGAGGCGTATTTCGCCGACTCGGTGAAGTACACGACCAACCTCGGTACCGCGTACAACACGACCAGCGGTGTGGTTGGCCCGACCATCGCGTTGACGGCGGATGGATGGACGGCCAACGTGTCCCACACCACCACGACGAAGACCTGCTCGATTTACGTCGGGTCGACGCCGCTGTTGCCTGCCAACAAGGAAGGCGAGCCGAAGTGCGCGTAACGCGGTAATGCCTGGCCGTGACGGGCGGCGGGGGAAAACCCCCGCCGCTTGTTTTTTTGGCCTTATCTTGGGGTCCCATGAGTGGCCCCAAGCCGGCGCTCCGCGTCGAGCTGCTGTTCTACCTCACGTTCCTCGCCGCCTTTGCGATCCTCGTAGGCGTCGCGACCTCGCAGCTCGCCCTGGCGATCGCGCCGGAGCGCGGCGTCTTTCTCGTCGTGGTCTTCGTCGCGGCCGAAGTAGGGATCTTCGTCCTCTATGGACGCTCGCTCGTGACCCGGCTGGTGCTGCGGCCGCTCAGCCGGGTCATGGAAACCGCCGACGCTGTCGCCGACGGCGACCTGGCTGCCCGCGCTCCCGATGCCGAAACGCGCGACTTTGCCACCCTCGCCGAGCGCCTGAACCGCATGACGGACCGGCTGCTCGACGCGCAGAGCCAGCTCGTGCGCTCGGAAAAGCTGGCCAGCATCGGCCGGCTCGCCGCCGGCGTCGCGCACGAAGTCGGCAATCCCCTCGGCGCCGTCGGCACCTACTTGGAAGTGTTGCGCCGCCGGGGAGCGGAGAAAGAAGTCACCGAGGGCATGGCGCGCGAGCTGGAGCGCCTGGACCGGATCGTTCGCAGTCTGCTCGACTACGCGCGGCCACAGGAGGATCCACTCGTCCCGGTGGATGCCGACCGCATCGTGCGCGGGGCGTTCGAGCTGCTGCGCGCGCAGGGCGCCTTCCGCAACGTGCAGGCCTCGACCGACGTCGGTCTGCATGTCCCCGAGGTTCTGGGTCGCGCGCACGTGCTCGAGCAGACGCTGGTGAACCTCCTGTTGAATGCCGTGGACGCGACACCACCCGGCGGGGCCATCATCATCGGCGCCCGACGCTGGGCGTATGAGCCGGGGCAATCGCTCCCCAAGCGCGCCAGCGATCCTGGGACGGCTCATTTCCCGCGCGTATCGGAGCGGCGGCCCGCGCGCGTCGAGTTCGCCGACGGCCAGCCCGGGACGCTGATCTTCGTGGCGGATTCAGGCCCCGGCGTCCCACCCGCGGATCGGGAAAAAGTCTTCGAACCGTTCTACACGACCAAAGAGCCGGGCCGCGGCACGGGTCTCGGGCTCGCCATTGTCGCGCGCTCGGTCCACGACATGGGCGGCGTGGTGTGGGTGGACGGCGCACGGGAAGGAGGAGCGGCGTTCAAGCTGTTCTTCCCGATCGCGATACCCAGATGAAGAGGGTCCTCGTCGTCGACGACGAGCCGGGACTGCGCCAGTCGCTTGGTCTGCTGTTGACTGATGCGGGCTACACGGTCACCGCGGAACAGGACGGGCGTCGCGCGCTCGACCGAGCCACCGCCGAATCCTTCGATCTGATCCTCTGCGACGTCCGCATGCCGGAGATGGATGGCCTCACCTTCGTGCGCAACTATCGCCAGCGCGGCGGGGGTGCGCTCGTCATCGTCATGAGTGCGTATGGCGGTGAGGATGCCGCCATCGCCGCGATGAAAGAGGGCGCCTACGATTATCTCCCCAAGCCATTCCGCCCCGACGAAGTCGTCCTCACGCTCCGAAAAGCGGAAGAGCGGGAGCGGCTGCGTCAGGAGGTCGCCGGGCTGAGGGCACAGCTTGCCGCGAGTCCCGCCGAGCGCGGGCTCGTCGCCGAGAGCGCAGCCATGCGCCAGGCGCTGGCGCTCGTCGCCCGTGTCGCCGAGCACAACACCACCGTGCTGATCACCGGTGAAAGCGGCACAGGCAAGGAAGTGATCGCCCGCGCGATCCATCGCGCCAGCCCGCGCGCGGGCCAGGCGTTCGTCGGAATCAATTGCGCCGCGATCCCTGAGACACTGCTCGAGTCCGAGTTGTTCGGGTATGTGCGCGGCGCGTTCACGGGGGCGACCGGCGACAAGGCGGGACTGTTCGAGCAGGCGAACGGGGGCACGCTGCTCCTGGACGAAATCGGCGAGCTGCCGTTCGGTCTCCAGGCCAAGCTGCTGCGGGTCCTCCAGGAAAGTGAGATCCGTCGCGTCGGCGATCAGAAGACGCGGCGTGTCGATGCGCGCGTCCTGGTCGCCACGGCGCGTAACCTCGAGGCGGAGGTCCGGGGCGGCCGGTTTCGTGAGGATCTGTTCTATCGCATCAACGTCGTGATGATCGAGCTGCCGCCGCTACGCGAGCGGCGCGCGGATATCGCACCGCTCGCTCGACACTTCGCGGCAACGTTGGCCCAGCGGTTCGGCCGGCTGCTCTCACTCAGTGACGATGCGATCGCCTGGCTCGAGCAACAGGAGTGGCCGGGAAACGTGCGAGAGCTCGAAAACGCCATCGAACGGGCGGCGGTGCTGTCGAACCACGAGACGCTGGCGCCCGGCGATTTCGCCCACGCACCACGCACGACGCACGACGCACCTGCAGGGACCCTCAAGGATCTTGTGGAGATGGCCGAGCGGCAGGCGATTACCGCAGCGTTGGAAGAGAGCGGCGGCAACCGGCGCGAGGCTGCCAAGCGGCTCGGCGTCAGCCTGCGGACTCTGTTTTACAAGATCGATCGCTACGGCATCACCTAATGCAAGAATCTGCACTAGTGCAGTGTTTTGCGGTGTTGCTAGACGTCCTTGCTAGACGTATCTGCTTGACACATTTGTGGTTACGAGTCGGCATAGATCGTGTAATAGGAGCCGCCGAACGGAGGTCCCATGGGCCGCAAAGGGTTCAGTCTCATCGAGATGATGTTCGTGTTCGTGCTGGCGGGGGTGATCATGGCGATCGGCTTCCCGCGTCTCAGGAACAGTCTCGAGAAGCAGAACGTCCGGAGCTCGAAGGCGTTGCTGGCGACGCTCGCTGCGACGGCACGCGGCACGGCCGTGCAGCGCGGTTCCAGCGCGACGCTCTACATGACCGTCGACAGCATCTGGGAGACGGCGTGCGGCGTGAACCCGCCGGCGGTCTCGGTCCAGATCGGCACCAAGAAGCTGGTCGGGGACGAGTTCGGCGTGACGTTGGCGCCGAGCGCGGCGTCGGTGGTCTACGATCCGCGCGGCATCGCGACGGTGTTTGCGAGCACCTCGATTCGCATCACCAGCGCGCATTACACGGATTCGGTGGTCATCAACCCCGTGGGGAAGGTGATACAGCAATGAACATCACAAAGAACCAGCGCGGTTTCACGATCATCGAGATCATCATCGCGATCATCGTGCTCACGGTCGGTGTGCTCGGCCTGGTGACGACGGCGGCGTTGGTGACCCGCATGATCGCGCGTGGACAGCGCTCCGCCACGGCGGCGGCATTTGCGTCGCGCCGGCTGGAGCGGATGCGGGCCGTGGCTTGCACTGCGGCCCAGCGCGTGGACGGCCAGGACACGCTGTATCGCGGATCCACCTGGGTCGCGGTCAACACGTGGACGTTCACCAATGCCCCGAACCAGAACTTTCGGTTGAAAGTCGTCACGCTGTACAAGACCATCAAGAACCGCGTTCGCACTGATTCAACGGAGACCACGATTCCATGCAACGTATTCGGATGAGCGCCCGCGCGCGCCGCGGTTTCACGATGGTCGAGCTGCTCGTTGCCCTGGTGTTGCTTGGGCTGGTGAGCGCCGCGCTGTACCGCGTGCTGGTGAACAACCAGCGCCTCTATATGGCGCAGACACAGCGGATCGATCTGTCGCAGAACATCCGGGCGGCGGCCAACATCCTGCCGTCCGAGCTGCGCGAGATCGATGCGTCCGAGGGGGACATCATTGCGATGTCGCCAACGCGCTTGGAGATCCGCGCCATGCGCTGGATCGGGTTTACGTGCGTCGCGCCGGTGCTGGG
>QHUE01000118.1 GCA_003221825.1 Gemmatimonadota bacterium | reverse complement strand
TTCCTCTATACGCCGCGTACTGCATACCGCCGGGGCCTGGGCGGGGGCTTCGGGGGTGGGGGCTCGGGATTGGGGGTTGGCCACAATCCACCGGGCGGCGCTGTCGTCTTCTTCTATCTCAAGAGCGCTCCTGATTCAGCGACCAACGTGAGCCTCGATTTTCTGGACAGCCGCGATTCGCTGGTCCGGAGGTTTACTCCCAAGCCCCCCCCCCGGGCCCCGAGCCCCGATTCCCTCAAAGTGCGGGCCGGCATGAACCGGTTCGCCTGGAACCTGCGGTATGCCGATGCGAGCCGGTTCCAGGGCATGATCTTCTGGGCGGGCGGCACGGCTGGGCCGGTGGCGGTGCCCGGGACGTACAAAGTGCGGCTGACGGTGGGCGACTGGTCGCAGTCGCGCGAGTTCACGGTGCGGCCCGATCCCCGCCTCAAGACGACGCCGGCCGAGTATCAGCAGCAATTCGATCTGTTGCTCAAGATCCGCGACCGGGTGAGCGCGGCGAACGACGCGGTGCGGCGCATCCGCGAGGTGCGCGACCAGCTCGACGGCGCGGCCACGCGCGCCCGCGGGCTCCCGGGCGATGCCGGCAAGCGCATCGCGCAGCAGGCGGACTCGATCAAGGGACGGCTCGCCGCGGTGGAGGAAGCGATCTATCAGGTGAAGAACCGCTCGAACCAGGATCCGCTCAATTACCCGATCCGGTTGAACAACAAGATCGCGGCGCTGGCGGGGGTGGTCGCGAGCGCCGAGGCGGCGCCGACGGCCCAGTCGGTTCAGGTGTTCGACGAGCTGTCGGCGGCGCTGCAGGTGCAGCTCGACCGGCTCAAGGCGGTGCTCGACGCCGATGTCCCCGCATTCAACCGGCTCGTGAAGGAGAGTGACGTTCCGGCGATCATCTTGCGGTGACGCGTTAGAGCCGGTAGCGCAGCGCCAGTCCCACGCCGTAGCGCCTGGTGGCCTGCCGCTCGTATTCGGGCGGCAGGTCGCCATCGTCGAACCAGGACTTGGAGATCATCCCCTCGAGCCGGATCGCGCCCGAGAAGCGTTTGGCGACGGGCCATTCGTATGCCAGGGCGCCCATCGCACCGACACGCGTGCGGTTTTCGTCGCCGCTCTTCCAGAGGTGGAGGGAGGGTCCCAATTCCGCTCGTATCGCTCCGCTCGACCCGATCCCCACCACCCGGAAGTTCACCACCAGCTGTCCCTCGATGAGTTGGCCCGTCGAATTATCGATGAGGGTCAATCCGGGGCCCGTCGCCGTGAGGCCCACGTTGGCGTACGATGCTTGCAGTCCCACGCGAGCTCGGCCAATGCCTCGATCAACCCGTACTCCGACGGTCGTAGCGCTGGCGGGACGAAACGCCTGTGGCCCGCCGCTGTTGGTCGTATCGCCTGAGGATCCGTGGTAATGAATCGTGCTCATCTCGAATCCAATATCCCACTGCGCCGTGGCAGGGGTTGTGGTGACGGCCAGGAGAGCCAGAACTGCTACACTACCACGCATAGTCGCTCGCCTCAGTTCATGACCAGGTTGATCCAGCCGTTCGTGATGTTGTTGTCGCCTTTGACGAACCAGTTGTAGCCGGGATAGGTCGAGCCCACGATATCATCCTCGACGGCCGTTCCAACGACGTCATCATTGGTCTTGAAGAATGACGTGATCGCTTGCCAGAAGCTCTTTGCTCCCCTGGCGTACTTGTATGCCTTGATGAGTGCCGTGCTCGAGTCGTTGCCCGCGGTGAGATTGTTGTAGAGGCTGTCGACGACTTTGAAAAGCTGTTCCGCCCGCCCCACGTCAGTCTTGATCTGGCACGCAGTATCGTCGTCTTCCACGACGAACACCCTGAGGTTCTGCCGCGGATGCGCCGCGTTGTACTGATCGAGCTGTGTCTTGGAGAAGAGCAACACATTTCCTGACCAGTCGAGATCGTTCTGATCGAACGTGTACGGTCCGCCCGCGTGCTCACCGGCGCATTGATAGTCGTACAAGGAGTCCGTCGTCCCCTTCTGCCCGAGGATGTGCACCTCAAATTCGGGCGACCCCTTCAACCAGCCTTCAAAGTCTTGTACGAAATGGCTTTTGGTCATGTAGAGGCCGGGCGCCGGGGGAGGCGGAGGGACAACATCGCCGATGGGCCCGCCACCGCCGCCGCCGCAGTCGACGATGCATTCCTCCACGCGCGCCGGCCGGACCGAGAAGTCCGTCTCGACCGGCACAACCGCGAGTACGGGTGTGGCTGGAGGCGTCTTCGGATCGAGGACCTGCCGGCGTCCCTCCGGATCGAACGCGATCGGCGGATCGTCGTCCGTCAGCGCCGTCGCGACGAGCACGTTCTCGTCCCCGGTCCACGCGGCGCGGTGGTCCGGCACCGGGAAATAGACCTCGAGTGCGATCGCGGCCTTCGCCTGCGTGGCGAGCGTGTCCTTGGTCGTTCCGTTTTCCGCCGCGATTTCACGCAGCGCACGGCCCTCGTTGGCGGCGAGGAACGTCTCGAATTGCAGCTTGTGCTCACGGTAGGGCGAGACGTCGAGCTGCGCCTTCAGATAGGCCCGAAACGCCGGATTCTTGAGCCCTTTCGCGACCATCCTGGCGAGCGCTTCAGGGCGCTTGCTGTTGGTCGAGACCGATGCCGCCGGCGTCTCGGATGGCGGCGTCACGGCCCGGTCGCTGCAGGCGGCGATGAGCATCAGCGCCGCCACAGCGCAACTGCGGTTCAACATATGTCCTCCTGATAAAGGTGAAGGCTCATTGTGGGGGGGAACGCGAGAGGATCATCGTCCTTTCCTTGCGACGCGGGGCCAGAACACGCGAGATTCACGGGCCATGCTTGCGCTCGCGGTCGATTCGACGTACTGGCAACAGCGGGTCGCCTATGAGATCGTCGCCGCGGTCGACGAGCCGAGCGGCGTGCTGAGCGGCAACGTGCGGATCAAGTACGTCAATCAGTCGCCCGACACGCTGCGCGACTTCTATGTCCATCAATACCTGAACGCCTTCCGCCCCGCCTCGCGCTGGGCCGCGGTCGATTCCGCGGAATGGCGCGAGCGCTTTCAGCACATGCAGGATCCTGATTACGCGTTCGAACGAATCACGCAGGCGTCACTCGGGACCCCGGATTATCCGTACGCACCGGATTCGACCATCGCGCACTGGCGCCTGCCGCGGCCGCTCGCGCCGGGCGATTCGATGGGCGTGACGATTTCCTGGCAGGCTCGGCCCTCGACGTTACCGCGGCGACAGGGCAGGCGAGGCCGGCGCTTCGATTTCGCGCAGTGGTATCCGAAAGTCGTCGTGTACGACAAGTACGGGTGGGAGGATCACCCGCTGTATCCAGCGGGCGAGTTTTACGGCGAATTCGCCAGCTACGACGTGATGCTCGATCTGGCTGCGGATCAGGTGGTTGGTGCGACGGGCGTGCCCTTGGAAGGTGATCCTGGCTGGCAAAAGGCGGCGGTCGGGGCGGTCGCTGCCGGTGGGATCGATTATCAACGGGGCTATTACGGGCGGTCAAGTAGCAAATGCGGGGTGGTCGCAACCGGTCGCAAATGCGTTCGCTTCTTCGCGGACTCCGTCCATCATTTCGCGTTTTCTCTGAATCCCGACTATCGCTACGAGCAGGCCCGCTACAAGGACGTCGTCGTGCACGTCCTGTATCAGCCCGGCGACAGCGCGACGTGGGGCAAGGGGATCGCGGTCCAGCGCACGGAGATGGCGCTCGCCTGGCTCGACTCGCTGTACGGCACATTCGCCTGGCCGCAGATCACCAACGTGCACCGCATCGAGGGCGGCGGCACCGAATTCCCGATGATGATCATGGACGGCAGCGCCGGCCTCGGCCTCATCGTCCACGAGCTGGGCCACAACTACACGATGGGTATCCTCGCCAACAACGAGTGGCGCGAAGGATTTCTCGACGAGGGCTTCACCAGCTTCCAGACCGGCTGGTTCTTCGAAGCGCACCGCGCGGGATCGGAATACCCGAGCGTGGAAACCGAAATCGTGCTCTGGGACGTGGACCGCTGGAGCGAGCCGGTCTCGATGGTCAGCGAGCGCTATCGCGACTTCCAGACCTACAACACGATGATCTATGAGAAGGGCCAGCTGTTCTACGAGCAGCTGCGCTACATCGTGGGCGACGACGTGATGCGGCGGATCCTACGGACCTACTACGCGCGCTACCGGCTGAAGCACGTGGATGAAGCGGCGTTCCGGAGCGTCGCGGAAGAGGTGTCGCACCAGGATCTGAAGTGGCTCTTCGGCCAGTGGCTGCATGGGACGCCATTGATCGATTATCGACTGGATAAAGTTCAGCGACGGCGGCTCGCTGACGGCCGATGGCTGACCGCTGTCAACATCAGTCGTCAGGGCGACGGCTGGATGCCGGTTGAAATCGGCGATAAGGACACGATCTACGCGCGCTCGACCGGGCAGCCGGAGCGCGAGCGCGTGGAGTTCGTCACGGCTCGCAAGCCGGGCCGGCTCGTCCTCGATCCGCGCCAGCGTGCGCATGATTGGAACGCGCTGAATAACCGCGAGAAGCGCAGCCTCTTCGGCAGTCGAGCCCTCAACACAACGCGCATCGACAATCCGACCAAGACACCGATGCAGCGTGACCGCATCGTGACGAGCCTGCTCCCGCTCCTGTGGTACAACGACTACGGCGGCGTGACGGGTGCGGTGCGTGCTCGCTCGAACTACCTGGGCCGCTTCAACAAGAATCTGGCACTGGCATCCTACGGCTTCGATCCAGACGCGACTCGGGCGTACGGCTGGTACTTCAAGTCCGGAAACCCCGTGACCCACCCGATGCCGCGCACCGAGGCGAGCGCGGCAACCTGGAGTGTGGAGGGACGGACGGGCATCGCGCTGCACGCCGACCGCTCGCTCCGCCAGCATCTCACGTTCGGTCCCGACACCCACGTCGGCGTCGATGCCATCTGGATGGCCGTCAGCGACCTTGGCTATGTCGACCGCCGGCTGTGGGACGATGCCGGGACGATCGAAGCGGGACCTTGGGCTTCAGTCACGAGTCGGCATGGCGATAAGGTGTGGCGGGCGCGGGCCGGCGTGCGCGGCGGCCGTACGAAACGTTCCGCAATCCGCTGCTGCGCAGCCGCGGCGCGCTGTTCGTGCGGCCCGATTTCCATTACCAGTCGCCCGGAGATGCCAATCTGCGGGCCTTCGGCCCCGACCTCGGCGGCCGGTGGGCGATCGCAGTCAACGTCGAAGGGACGAAGACGCTGTTCCACCGCGCCGCGGGACCCGTTCGTGACGCGGCAGTCGAAGTCTTCGGTGATGGCGGGGTCGTGGATCCCCGGGTGGTGCCGCCGTCACCGCCGGGCCAGTCGTACACCACCTTGTACGACGGCGGGGTGGGAGTGGTGACCCAGCATCGGATCAACGAGCTGGCGTGGACGATGCGGTTCGAAATGCCGTTCATGGTGAATCGCTGGACCTACGCCGCCGACGGGAATGCGCGCTCCGACGGGCGGCTGCATTTCCGCTGGCTGGTCAGCCTGGAGCCGAGCTTTTGAGCGACCGGCGTGCCTTCTTCCAGACCACCATCGGAAAGCTGCTCAACGAAGTTGCGCGGCGGACCGAGGAGCGCGTCGCGCCGAAGCGCTGGTTCCGGCCGCCCGGCGCGGCGCCTGAAGTCGCGTTCGTCGCGGCCTGCACGCGCTGTGGCGACTGCATCGATGTGTGCCCCGTGCACGCGATCCTCAAGACGCCCGCGAACGGCGGCGGGCTGGCGGCCGGGACTCCCTACATTGATCCGACGACGCGCGCCTGTATCGCGTGCGAAGACATGCCGTGCGCCGCGGCGTGCGAGACCGGCGCGCTGACGAAAGTGCCGTGGGACACGGTCCACATGGGCATTCTCGAGCTCGATCCGCAGCGCTGCATCACGTTCCAGGGCGCCGAGTGCGGCGTGTGTGCCCGGGCGTGCCCGATCGGCGAACGCGCCCTGGCGCTGGACGATCGCGGCCACCCGGTGCTGAAGCCGGAGGGGTGCGTCGGCTGCGGCGTGTGCGTGACGGCATGCGTGACGGTGCCTTCCTCCTTGAAGCTGAGGCTCGCGTGAGCGGCGTTCCCTACAGGGTAGAGAAGCCGTGGGGCTACGAGCTCATCTGGGCGAAGGCCGACCGCTATGTCGGGAAGATTCTGCATATCGATCCCGGACACGTGCTCTCCCTGCAGTATCACAACAAGAAGGATGAATCGATCTACGTGCTGTCGGGTGAAATCATTCTCCGGATTCAGCAGGACGAGACGCTGATCGAGCGGCGCGTGCGCGCCGGCGAGGCGTTTCACATTCCTCCCAAACAGATCCACCAATTCGAGGCCATCGTCGTGACCGACCTGCTCGAAGCATCCACGCCGGAATTGGACGACGTCGTGCGGCTCAAGGATCGCTATGGACGCGTGCCATGAAAGTCATCATGCCAAGCATTACGACATCCCCGCGCGGTTTATCGAGCAGAAGGTCTTGGACGGCACCGCCGGCGCGGTGAACCTGGCACGCCCGTATGTCGACGGACCGGTGATCGTGATCTTCGTCGACACGCTGTTCGACGCCGATCTGTCGATCGTGAAGACGACCAAGGCGGACGGCATCATCTGGACGAAGGAAGTCGAGGACTACCAGCGTTTCGGCGTGGTCGTGACGGACAAGCAGGGCCACATGACCCAGATCGTGGAGAAGCCGAACACGCCTATCTCCAAGCGCGCGAACATCGGGTTGCAGTATGTGAAGGATTGGCGGACGCTGTTCGATGGGATCGAACATGTGCTGAAGAGTCCGCCGGGGAAGGGCGGAGAGTTTTTCCTCACGGATGCCTTCCAGTACATGGTGGACAAGGGGAAGAAGCTGTTCGTCAGCGAAGTCGGCGGGTGGTATGACTGCGGCAAGGTGGACACGCTGCTCGAAACCAACGAGCACCTACTCCGGCACGGACGCGGCCAAAAGCCCGCAAAGGTGGGGTCGGGAGTCAGGATCCAGGAGCCGGTGCGGATCGAGGAAGGAGTGACGCTGAAGAGCTCGACGATCGGCCCGAATGTGACGATCGAAGCGGGGAGCACCATCGAAGGCAGCACAATCGCCAACAGCATTCTTGGGAGGGGCGTGCGCGCGAAAAACGCCAAGGTCCTGGGCTCCGTGATCGGCGACAAGCAGGTGATCGAGGGACGGGAAGTGAAGGATTCCGTGATGGATGCAGGGGAGCTCGCAGCGGCCCGATAGCCCGCTTGACAACTACGACAATTCTAGTATAATCGAAGTGTGGACCCCACGACACAGGCGCTGCGCTTCGCCCCCAAATTCGCCGCCCTCGGCCACGAGGCTCGGCTCAGTATCGTGCGCTGTCTGCTGTCGTCGCATCCCGACGGCATGGTCGTGGGGGAGATCCAGGCAACGCTCGACATTCCGCCTTCCACCCTCTCACATCACCTCGACGCGTTGCAGCGCGAAGGCCTGGTCACGGTGACCCGGGAAGGGAAGTTCCTCCGCTACCGCGCCGATGCCGTGGGTCTCAAGGATCTGCTCGCTTTTCTCTACACGGAATGCTGCACGCGCAGCCGCCTCGTGCCGGTGTCCGCACTGAAAGGAGCTCGGTCGTGAAAGTTCATGTCGCGCTCAATACGCCGCGTTTCGACGAGTCGGTCCGCTTCTATCGCACCTTTCTCGGGCTCGACCCGGTGAAGCTCAAACCGGGCTATGCGAAGTTCGATGTCGCCGAGCCGGAGCTGAATCTGACGCTGAATGCATCCGCGGATACCGGGGCGGGGGCTGGAGCATTAAACCATCTGGGGATCCAGGTCTCATCGACCGCGGCGGTGAAAGAGGCCGCCGATCGGCTGAAGCACGAGGGGCTGGCGACGTTTGAGGAGGAGAACACAGACTGTTGTTATGCGTTACAGGACAAAGTCTGGGTGACCGATCCCAATGGTTATCGGTGGGAGGTGTTTGTCGTGAAAGTCGGCGACACGCAGCCCGAGCTGACGACCGCGGTCAGGCCCGCTGGCGAGGCCTGCTGCGCCACCACCTGCTGCCACGATTGAACGAATTCCTCGAGCTGTTCGCGTATAACGCCTGGGCGAACCGCACGATCTTCGACGCGGTCGCGCAGCTTCCGGACGAGCAGTACTTCCGGGACTTGAAGAGCAGCTATGGCGGTATTCACGGCACGCTCGCGCACATCGTGTGGGCCGAGCAGTTGTGGCTGCATCGCTGGGTCGGCAAACCCAATCCCACCGTTCCCCAAGGAACCGATCTGAAATCGCTCACCGACGTGCGCGGGCGGTGGGAAGCGGTCGAGGCGGAGCGGGGGAGATTCCTCGACGCATTCCCCGAGAGCCGGCTCGAGGACACACGGCTCGTAAAGCCTTCGAGCGGCGGCGAATACGTCCACACGTACGGGCAGATGTTTCGGCACTTCATCAACCATTCCTCCTATCATCGCGGCCAGATCGTGACGTTCCTGCGGCAGCTCGGGGTCACGCCGCCGAGTACCGACCTGATCCTCTACTACCGACGGAGGGGTTGACTGCAGCGGGAACCCAAGTTACTTACTGACCGTTCAGTTAGTAACTTCGGAGCCTGAATGCCGCGAACCGCTGCAGCAAAACCCCGTTGGCACCGTCGCAAGAGCGCGCGACCTGAGGAGATTCTCACGGCCGCGCTCGAGGTTTTCGCCGATCGGGGCTTCGCCGCTACCAAGCTGGAAGACGTCGCCCGCCGCGCCGGCGTCACCAAAGGGACGATCTACCTCTATTTCGAAAACAAGGAAGCGCTGTTCAAGGCGCTCGTCCGCGAGACAATCGTTCCGGTGATCGCCCAGGGCGAAGCGATCGCCCAAGCCTTCACAGGCAGCGCGCGCGATCTGTTCGAAAAACTGATCCGTGACTACTGGCGGCTGGTGGGCGAGACGTCGCTCGCGAGCATTCCACGGCTCATGATCGCCGAGGCCGGCAATTTTCCCGAGTTAGCCCGTTTCTATTACGAAGAAGTCGTCACCCGCGGCCATCGCCTGATGTCAGGCGTCTTGGAGCGGGGTATCAAAGCCGGCGAGTTCCGGCGCGTGAACTTGGCCGTCGCGACGAAGCTCGCCATGTCACCGCTCATGCACGCCGTCGTCGCGCGCAAAGCGTTCGCCGCTTGTATGCCTGAAGGCTTCGACGTCGCCAGTTATCTCGACACCCATATCGATCTCTATCTGCATGGCATCAGCAAGTCGTAATCTCGTGATTGCGCTGGCATGCGCCGCAACGTCGCCGTTGCGCGCGCAATCGCCGGCACCACTCCGCCTCTCATTTGCCGACGCCGTCCGCCAGGCGACCGGCCAGTCGCAGGCCGTGCCGCCATCGGTCGCCATCGCCGGTTTCCGCGCCGACGAAGCGACCGCGCGGGTGCGTCAGACGCGCTCGGGGCTGCTGCCGAATCTCTCGCTCTCGGGCTCGTGGTTGAGCCGGACGTTCAATACGCAGGCCCAGGGCCTGTCCTTCCCCGGCATCCCCAAGATCATCGGTCCGTTCGACGCCTATGACGGGCGCGTGCGGGTCACGCAAACGCTGTTCGACTTCGCGACTCTTGGGCGCGTCAGCGCCGCGAAGAGCCAGGCGTCGGCGGCGGGAGCGGACCGCTCGGCGGTGATCGAAGCGAGCGCGCAGAACGTGGCGTTGGCGTACACGCGCGCGACCAGGGCGCAAGCCGTCGTCAACGCGCGCCAGGCCGATTCGGCGCTCGCGGCCGAGCTCGTGAACCTCGCGGTGGCGCAGCAGCAGGCGGGCGTGAGCGCGTCGATCGACGTGACGCGCGCCCGGACGCAGCTCGCGGAGGCGGCCGGACGTCTCATCGTCGCGTCCAATCAGCGCGACCGTGCCAGGATCGATCTCGCCCGCGCATTGGGCATCGATCCCGACACGCCGATCACGCTCACCGACACACTGAACGCCCAGCTGGGTGCGGCCGACGTGCCGGCGGATCGGAGCGCGGCGATCGCGCAGGGCGTCGGCGCACGACCCGACCTCGCCGCTGAGCTCGCGCGCGGCGCCGCGGCCCGGACGGCGGCGTCGGCGATCGCGGCGGAGCGGCTGCCGCGGCTCGAGCTCGAGGCCGACTACGGATTGAGTGGCGTGGCATTGGCGTCCGCGCTCAGTACGCGGCAGGTCGCCGTGCAAGTCACGCTCCCGATTCTCGACGGCTTCCGCCGCGAAGGCCGGCTGGCCGAGCAGCAGGCGGTGGTGCGGGAATCGGACGTCCGGGCTCGCGATCTGCGCGAACAGGTGAGTGCGGACGTGGACGGCGCCCTGCTGGACCTGCGGTCTGCGGTCGCGCAGCAGATGATCGCGACCGATCGGCTGCAGCTCGCCGCCCAGGAGGTTTCGGAGGCGCGCCAGCGGTTCAAGGCCGGCGTCGCCGGCAATATCGAAGTGATCAACGCGCAATCGTCATTACTCCGCGCGCGTGACGCGGACATCGATGCGCGCTTCGCGGCAGTCACAGCACGCATTGCGTTGGCCCGCTCCGTGGGCAGCGCGCGGACCCTGCATTAAGGAATAGGACAATGGCAACGACGATGGAACCAAAGACAGAATCTCCGGCACGGCCCTCACCCGCACCTCGGGCGGCTGCGGCAGCCAAGCCCAAGAGCTCGCGGCGAACCGTGTTCATGGTCATGGGCGTCGTCGTGCTGGCCCTGACGGTGTTCGGCGTGCGCAAATGGTGGTTCGGCCGCTCGCACGTGTCGACCGATAACGCGCAGGTGGACGGCCACATCGTCCCGGTGCTGGGGAAGGTCGGGGGCTACGTCGCCGAGGTGCGCGTCGTCGAGAACCAGGCGGTGAAGGCGGGCGACACGCTGGTCGTGCTCGATGACCGCGACTTCCGCGCCCGGCTCGCGCAGACCGATGCGGATCTCGCGGCGCTCCTGGCGACGGTGAGCAGCCGCACCCGCGTGGGGCAGGCGGATGCCGCGGTCGCGCAGGCGCAGGCCAACGCCCTCAAGGCGACGGCCGACTTGGCACGCATCGAGCCGCTCGCGGCCCAGAACGTCGTCAGCCAGCAGCAGCTCGACGCGGCGCGGGCCGCGGCGACGGCGGCGGCGGCGCAGCTCGCGTCCGCGCAGGCGGCGTTGGTGGGTGCCGACGCCCGCGTGGCGGCGGCACGTGCCTCCCGCGATCAGGCGGCCTTGCAGCTCTCCTACACGCGGATCATCACGCCATCCGCCGGCGTCGTCTCGAAGAAGGCGGTGGAGCTGGGCCAGCTGGTCCAGCCGGGGCAGCCGCTGATGACGGTCGTGCCGCTCGAGGACGTGTGGGTCACCGCGAATCTCAAAGAAACCGAGACGGCCGACGTGACGCCGGGCGATTCCGCCGACATCACGGTGGATGCGTACAAGGGCCAGCACTTCTGCGGGCACGTCGAGAGCCTCTCACCGGCAACCGGTGCGAAGTTCTCGTTGCTCCCGCCGGATAACGCCACCGGGAACTTCACGAAGGTCGTCCAGCGCATCCCGGTACGCATTCGGCTGGACTGCACGACGATGAACCCCGCCCATCCGCTGCGACCGGGCATGAGCGTCGTCGCGACTATCAAGACGCGCTAGATGACGGCGATCGCGCTTCCGGCAGCGCCGGACCGATATCGCTTCAAGTATCTGATCGCGATCACGGTGTCGCTGGCGTCCGTGCTGGAGCTGCTCGACACCAGCATCGTGAACGTCGCGATTCCGCACATGATGGGAAACCTGGGAGCGACGCTCGATCAGATCGCCTGGGTCTCGACCGGGTACATCGTCGCCAACGTGATCGTGCTGCCGATCACCGGCTGGCTGTCGGCCTACTTCGGCCGGCGCCGCTATTTCGCCGGCTCGATTGCGCTCTTCACGGTCGCGTCGTTCATGTGCGGCAATGCCGGTTCGCTCGAGGCGCTGGTCTTCTGGCGGATCATCCAGGGACTGGGCGGCGGGGCGCTCCTCTCAACCTCGCAAGCCATTCTCTACGAGGAGTTTCCGCGCGAAGAGTACGGCACCGCGATGGCGATCTTCGGCGTCGGCGTGATGGTCGGGCCCACGCTGGGACCGACGGTGGGCGGCTGGATCACCGATATGTACGGCTGGCCGTGGATCTTCTACATCAACATCCCCTTCGGCATGATCGCGTTGGCGCTGACGATGTCGTTCATCAACGACTCCCGGCACCAGGAGCGCTCCGCCAGCGTGGACTTCATCGGCCTGGGCTTGCTGGCGGTCGGGATCGGGGCCCTGCAAACGATGCTCGAGCGCGGCGAGCGGCTCGATTGGTTCGCCTCGCCGTCAGTGCGGCTGCTCGCGATCACGAGCGTGCTGTCGCTGATCACCTTCATCTGGCACGAGCTGAACACGGAGCATCCGGTCGTGGATTTGCGCATTCTGAAGAGTCGCCAGCTCGCCGTGGGTGTGGTCTTTGGACTTGTACTTGGCGTCTGTCTCTATGCCACGGTGTTCGTCCTGCCCGTTTATCTGCAGAATGTGCGGCAATTCACGGCCAATCAGACTGGACTGGTGATTCTGCCCGGCGCTCTCGCCAGCGCCTTTACGATGGCGTTCATGGGCCGCCTCCAGGGTAAGTTCGACGGGCGACTATCGATTGCGGCCGGGGTCGGGATCTTTGCGCTGTCGATGTGGAAGCATGCGCACTTCACGACTGAAAGCGGGATGAGTGACTTCTTCTGGCCGCTGATTTTCCGTGGGGTGGGCCTCGGTCTGATCTTCGTGCCCCTCACAAACCTGGCGCTCGCGGACCTGCCGATGTCGAAGATTCCCAACGGGACGGGCCTGTTCAACCTCATGCGACAGCTCGGCGGGAGCGTCGGGATCGCGCTCTCGGCGACCCTGGTGCAGCGATTCACCACGATTCACCGCGCTGATCTCGCCGCCAACGTGACGCAGTATGCCGAAGCCACTCGCGAGCGGCTCGGCGCGATCACGCAGGCGCTCGTGGCGCGTGGGGAACTGCCGGCGCTGGCGGAGACGAAGGCGATTGGCTTCTTGAACGGGATCGTGACCACGCAGGCGAGGGTGCTGTCGTTCGAGCAGCTCTTCCTGCTGTTTGGCACGATCTTCGTGCTGTCGCTGCCGCTCTTGCTCCTCATGCATCGGAGTAGGGGCATGCCTGGAGCCGGAGCGGCGCATTGACGAGGACCCAGTTTGTGGCGCGGCTCGGGATCGTGGGCGGGCTGTGGACGCTGCTCAATGTGTATGTGGGCTACGGCCCGGGTAGCCCTGGTCGGTGTGAGCGGCGCCGCACTGCTGACGCTCGTCGGCATCGTGCTCGCGCGGCGGCCCCGCGTGGTGCGCGTGACCGTGCCGATCGCCGACCTCCCGAGCGATCTCGCGGGCTTCCGGATTCTGCAGCTCAGCGACTTGCACATCGGGCCGACGATCCGGCGCCGGTTCGTGGACGCCGTCGTGGATCGCGCCAACGCGCTGCGGCCGGATCTGGTCGCGGTGACGGGCGATGTGGCCGATGGGCTCGTACCGGACCTGCGCGAGCACGTGGCTCCGCTCGGTCGTCTCCGGGCGCCACATGGCGCGTACTTCGTCACGGGCAATCACGAGTACTACTGGGATGTGCGTGGGTGGATCGCGGAGCTCGAGCGACTGGGTATCGAGGTGCTCTCGAACGAGCATCGGATCGTGCAGCGGGGCGCCGGGCGGCTGCTCCTCGCCAGCGTCACCGATCTCTCCGCGGCGTCCGATCCGGCCGCCGCGGTGGCCGGCGCACCGCCGAGTGACGTCCGCGTGTTGCTGGCGCATCAACCGCGCAGCGCGTTTGCCGCGCAGGCCGCCGGCTACGATCTGCAGCTCTCCGGGCACACTCACGGCGGGCAGTACTTCCCGTTCAATTTGCTCGTGCGGCTATTTCAGCCGTTCGTCGCGGGACTCCACAGGCTCGAGTCGATGTGGCTGTACGTCAGCCGGGGCACTGGCTACTGGGGTCCACCGCTCAGGCTCGGCGCGCCGGCCGAGATTACGCTGCTCGAGCTCGTGCCCACCTAGACGATCACTGAGCCTCCGCCATCGCGGCGGTGACGAGGAGGGCGCGCACGATACCGAGCGCGCCTTTGTCGTTTTCATACCACTCGGTCGGCAGGTGCGCGTCCCCGGCGCGGCCGCCTGCCCCCAACGCCACCGCGGGGACGCCGAGCGCGATTGGGACGTTGGCGTCGGTCGAGGCGCAGGCGAGCTGGTGATCGTGGCCCACCGCGCGCGTCGCGGCGACGGCCGCCTGCACCAGCGGATGTGCGCGGGGCGTGAGTCCCGAGGGCCGGTCACCCACCCGCCGGACGTCGATGGTGAGCGGGACCGTTCCCGGAACGCGGTGGCGGTTTTCCTCGTCGAGCGCCTGAGTGAGGATGGCCTGGACCGCTCGGTCGAGTTTCTCCAACGCGCGCGGATCCTCGCTGCGCAGGTCGACCTCGAACCATGCCGTTTGAGGTATTGAATTGAGGCTCGTGCCTCCGCCAAGACGCACAACGGCACACGTGGTGCGCGGTGCGCGGTGCGCGGGGGGATCGGCGAGTAACGCGACCGCCCGCCCGACCGCGTTGGCAGGATTTGCGACGCCGAAGGCGGCCCACGAGTGGCCGCCAGGGCCATGAAAGGCGATATGGTAGCGTCGGCAACCCAGCGCCCGGTGCACGATCCGCTCGATGCCGGCGCCGTCCAGGGCGATGAAGGCATGCGGACGCGCTGGGTTCTCCAGCAGGTGTCGCACGCCGCGGAGATCCCCAGAACCCTCCTCACCCACGGTCGCGGCAAACAACACGGGTCGCCGAGTTTCCACCCGTGCGCGTACGAGTGCCCCGCCGATCGCAACGAGCGCCGCCAGGCCGCGGGCGTTGTCGGCGATGCCGGGTCCCTCGAGGCGCGGCCCGCGCCGCGCGACCGACACATCGAGCTCGGGACCGAAGACGGTGTCCAGATGCGCGGACAGCACGACAGATCCGTCGGGGAGGGGCGCAGCATGCTGCGTCCCTGCAACGTTTCGATACCATCCCCGGACATTCCCGACATCATCGATGGTGACGTTTTCCAACCCGGCCTCATCCAGCATTTCCGCGACGCGCGCGCCGCGCGCCCCTTCCGCACCGGTTGGCGCCGGAATCGCGGACAGCGCCGCCTGGCGGCCGAGCGTCGCTTCGTCGGAGCGCTCGATATGTGCGCGCGCGGCGCGCAGGCGGTCGTGGGACAACAGCCCCTCCATGGGTCCCGGCATGGTGTGCAAACTATGGTGACGTTTGGCGCGCTTGCAACTTGACCTGGACTGGGGGGGGCGCGACACTAAACCCATGGAGGAGCGGCAGCTCATTTACGATTGGAATCGCGCCGGGGGACCGGACGGCGCCTTCGATTGGACCCGTGCCCGCGTCGATCTGAACGATGAGACGCTGCGCGATGGTCTGCAGTCGCCCTCCGTCACCGACCCCTCCCTCGAGGTCAAAAAGCAGCTGCTCCACCTCATGGCGGATCTCGGGATCGTGGCTGCCGATATCGGATTGCCGGGCGCCGGCCCCCGCGTGGTGGACCAGGTGCGGGCGCTCGCCAGGGAGATCCGCGATCAGAAACTGCCGATCGCCCCGAATTGCGCCGCCCGCACCGTCATCGCCGATATCGAACCGATCGTCCGTGTCTCGCAGGAAGTCGGCATCGAAATCGAAGCCGCCACGTTCATCGGCTCGTCGCCGATCCGGCAGTATACGGAAGACTGGACGGTGGACCGTATCGTCGCCGCGACCAGAGAGGCCGTGACGTACGCGGTCCAGCAGGGCCTGCCGGTCATGTATGTCACGGAGGACACGACCCGCGCGCGGCCTGAAACGATCAAGGCGCTGTACGGAGCGGCCATCGACTGCGGCGCGACGCGGATCTGTCTCGCAGATACGGTGGGGCATGCAACGCCTGACGGCGTAAAGGCGTTGATAAAATTCGTCAAGCAGGAAATCGTCAAGCAGCACCCCGTCAAGATCGACTGGCATGGCCATCGCGACCGTGGGATGGGGCTGATCAACTGTCTGGCGGCGATCGAGGCGGGCGTGGACCGCGTGCATGCGACGGCACTCGGCGTGGGGGAGCGGGTGGGCAACGCGGAGATGGATCTGTTGATCGTCAATCTGAAGCTGTTGGGCGCGCACCCGGCCGACATCCGCAAGCTGCCCGAGTACTGCCGGCTCGTCGCGGACGCGGTCGGCGTGCCGATTCCGGTGAACTATCCCGTCGTGGGGACCGACGCGTTCCGCACCGGGACCGGCGTGCATGCCGCCGCGATCATCAAGGCGAAAAAGAAGGGGCACAACTGGCTGGCCGATCGGGTATACAGCTCGGTGCCGGCGGAGGAGTTCGGTTTCGAGCAGCGCATCGAGATCTCGCCGGTGTCTGGTCTGTCGAACGTAAAGTACTGGCTGGAGCAGCACGGCTACGATCCCGATGATGACGCGGCGTGCCGGACGCTGTTCGACGCCGCCAAGCGTACGGATCGGGTGCTCTCTGATGAAGAGTGCCATCGGTTGTTGAGCGCATGAGCATTCGCGACATCGAGAAGTCGTTTTTCGACCTCTACTGGCACATGGACCCGGTCGCCGCGACCCAGGCGGGCGTGCCCGGGCATGATGACCGCTACGGTCGCTTCAGTCCGGCCGCGCTCGCGCCCCACCTCGCCGCGCTCAAATCCATCGCGTTGGCGCTCGAAGCAGCAAACGCGTCGGATCTCGAGGAGGAAATCGATCGCACGGCGCTGCTCAACGAGATCCGCGTCACGCTGCGCCGCTTCGAGAAGCTCAAGCCGCAGGCCAAGAATCCCGAGTTCTGGTTATCGCATCTGCTCGGTGGGTTGCACCACCTGTTGCTCTCCGCCGACCGCACGCCCGCCGAGAAGGCCGCCGCCGCGATCGGCCGCCTCGAGGACATCCCCGCCTTCCTCGAGGATCTCAAGACATCGCTCGAGGACCCGGTCCGTGTCTTTGTCGAGACCGCGGTGCGCATGACCGAGGGTGGCCGATTACTCATCAAAGAGCTCGCAGCCGCGCTGGGCGCGCAGGCGCCGATGCACGCGAGCCGGCTTGCGGCGGCGGCGGAGCGGGCTCGCGACGCGCTGCTCAAGTTCGAAGCGAATCTCGAGCGCTGGCTCGAAACGGGAACGGACCAATTCGCGATCGGCGAAGAGGCATTCAACTTCCTGCTGCACTATCAGCACGCCTTGCGGGACACCGCGCCTGAGCTGTGGCGCTACGGGCTGCGGCTGAAGGAGGAGGTCGAGGCCGATCTCGTGCGGCTGGCGAAGCGGCTCGACGGCAAGCCGTGGCCGGAGCTCGTCGACAAGCTGCGCGCCGACCATCCCAAACCGAACGAGTTGGTCGATGCGTACGCCAAGGAGATGGCGCGCGCTCGCGACTTCGTGGAGCAACGGAAGCTGGCGCCGATTCCCGAGGCGCCGTTGGGGGTGATCCCGACGCCCGCGTTCATGCGCCCGGTCATCCCCTACGCCGCCTACGACAGCCCTGGCGCCTACAGCCGCAACCGCACGGGATGGTTCTACGTCACGGTCCCCGACTCCCGCCTGCCGTCGGCGCAACAGGAGCGCATCCTGCGCGACCATTGCCGCCACGAGCTGGCCGCGACGGCGCTGCACGAGGGCTATCCCGGTCACCATCTGCAGCTCGTGATTGCCAAGGAGCTGCCCTCGCATGTCCGCAAAAACCTGTGGACGCCCCTCACCGTCGAGGGATGGGCGCTGTACTGCGAGGACATGATGGGCGAGGAAGGGTTCTACGCCTCGGACCAGGAGCTCTTCTTCCAGCGCGTCCACCTTCTGTGGCGCGCGATGCGCATCTTGCTCGACGTGGGCCTGCACACGCGCGGGATGACGCGCGAGCAGGCCGTGGATCAGATGGTGCACGAGCTGCACGTCGAGCGCGGCAACGCCGAGGCGGAGGTGCGGCGCTATTGCGCGTGGCCGGCGTATCAGCTGTGCTATGCCGTCGGGCGGCGCGAGTTACTGCGACTGCGCGACGATTTCCGTAAAGCCAAAGGCAAAAGCTTCACGCTGCGCGGCTTCCACGACGCCGTGCTGCCCTACGGTGGTCTGCCCGTCACGCTGATCCGCTGGGGGTTGGGCCTGGGTGAGTAATCAGCTTCCCAGGCAGGTCAAGCTGTTCGGTGCCGTTTCCCTGCTCAACGATTTCGCGAGTGAGATGGTGTACCCGCTGCTGCCGGCGTTCATCACCGGCGTCCTCGGTGGCGGGGCGGTGGCGCTGGGCGCGCTCGACGGCGCCGCCGATGCCGCCGCAGCACTCGTAAAGCTCATCGCCGGGCGACTGGCCGACCGGCCGGCGCGCCGCGGGCCGCTGATCGTGGCGGGCTACTTCATCGCCGCGGCCGTGCGGCCCATCATCGCCGTGACGGCAGCGGCGTGGCAGGTGATCGGCCTGCGCGTCGTGGACCGGCTCGGCAAGGGCCTGCGGACGCCGCCGCGCGACGCGCTGATCGCCGACGTGACCCCGGCTCCGCTGGTGGGCCGGGCGTTTGGATTGCAGCGCGGGCTGGACCATGTAGGGGCGGTCATCGGGCCACTGGTGGCCTGGTGGATGCTGTCCTCGGGCGCAGACGTACGGAAAGTGATCGTTGCGAGTCTCGGGCCAGGTGTGCTGGTGCTGGTCTTGGCAATGTGGGCAGTGAGGGGCGGCGAGGGGCGGCGAGGGGCGGCGAAAGAAGCGGCGGTAAAGACTTTGCCGCCCTCCGCCGCCCTCCGCCGCCTTTCGCCGCCCGTAATTGCCATCTCCCTCTTCTACCTGCTCCGCATGCCCGAAATGCTGATGATCCTGCGGGCGCAGCGACTAGGCATCGCGGTCGCACTCGTGCCGCTCCTCTGGGCGGCGCTGCACGTGGTGCGCTCATCGACATCGTTCATCGGTGGCGCCTTGTCGGACCGGATCGGCCCGTCGCGAACGATGTGGATCGGATGGCTGGTTTACGTGGCGCTCGCCACGGGGATGGGATTGACGACGAGTCCACTGGGCGCATGGGTCCTGTTTCTCGCGCTCGGCATCGTGGCCGGGATGACCGAAAGTCCCGAGCGCGCGCTGGTCAGCGCGGCAACCGGCGGATATCACGGGAGCGGCTTCGGCGTCTATCACGCCCTCACCGGCGTGGCGGCGCTCAGCGGCGGGGTCGGCCTGGGGGTCCTCTTCCAAAGCGTTGGCGGTTCGACCGCCTACATTGTAAGTGCTGCTGGGACCTTGGGTTTGGTGATCCTCTGGCCTTTCTGGACTCGCTCGCATAGGGTTCCCCCGCCATGAGCGCCCCTGTAGTCCCTCAAAACCCACATCCCGCCCCCCCAGCCCATCCGCGGGGCCGGTACCTGGCGCGCCTGTCATTGCTGGCGCTCGGCGTGGTGTACGGCGACATCGGGACGAGCCCGCTGTATGCGCTGCAGCAGGCGTTTCACGGACAGCACGGGATTCCGGTGACCCAGGGCAATGTGCTGGGCGTGCTGTCGCTGATCTTCTGGGCGCTGATTCTCATCGTGACTGTGAAGTACCACGTGGTGATCATCCGCGCCGACAACAAGGGCGAAGGCGGCGTGCTGGCCCTCATGGCCATGGTGCAGGGAAGTCGCATCGCGCGCGGGCTGTCCCCACGCCGGATCATGATCGTGCTCGGCATCTTCGGCGCGGCATTGCTATATGCCGACGGCGCGTTGACGCCCGCCGTTTCCGTGCTATCGGCGGTTGAGGGTCTCTCCATTGCAGCGCCCACGCTCCAGCCCCGAGTGATCCTGGCAATCACGCTTGCCATCCTGGTCGCGCTTTTCCTGTTCCAGAGCCGCGGCACGGCTGGAATTGGCGCCATATTCGGGCCGGTCATGTTGGTCTGGTTCGGCACGATCGCCGTGCTTGGCCTGAACGGGATTCTGAAGCATCCTGCCGTGGTCGGCGCGGTTTTGCCGACACATGCCATTCGATTCCTCGCCGAGGATCCAGGGCGCGGGCTGATTGTGCTGGGTGCCGTCTTTCTGGTCGTCACGGGCGGTGAAGCGTTGTATGCCGACTTGGG
>QHUE01000117.1 GCA_003221825.1 Gemmatimonadota bacterium | reverse complement strand
TCTGCGCGCGGCACGCTCGATCGCCGTGGCGCTATCCTTGCGGACTCGGGGATCGGCACCGTGATCGAGGAGCAGCTCGAGCATCGCGAGGGAGTTGTTGCGTGCGATGGCGTGATGAATCGGGATACACCCCCGCTCGCGCTCGGAGTTCGGGTCAACCCCGCGTTCGAGCAGGTACTTTGCGCCTTGGTAGTCATGCCAGTCGTGTTTGCGAATCAGCATGAGCGAGAGGTTTTCCGGGGTCAGCTTCCCGGTCTCCACCAAGAGTTTCATCGCCGCGTTGTCATAGGTCTCGGGCGAGTGGTAGACCGCTTCGCCGTCGTTCGGGTCCGCGCCGCGCTCCAACAGCAGCCGCGTCAGCTCCGCGTGATGAGCGACGCCCGCGGCACCATAGAGGGCCGTCTCGCGCTCCGGAAATTGACCCGTGGTCCAGAAGCCGGTGTTCGGATCCGCCCCTGCGTCCAGCAACGCGGTTGCGGCACGGAGAAAAGCGGGCGTCCGAGCGGGGTCGAGCCGAAGGTACTTCGAAAGGCCGAGATAGTTCAGCGCGTCGCCGCCGTAGGGCGGGCTCTTCGCGGTGGCGTTGCTGCGGTCTTCAGCAAGCAACCGCTGCACGGCTCGATCATCACCCAGGATGGCGGCGGTGTGGATGTCGCCCGAGGCCAGCTCCGGATGTTTGGCAAGCAGCGCCTCCGCCTCTTCCAGGCCGCCGTGCCACGTCGCCGCTTTGATAAAGGCGGCACGCGCGTCCGTCACCGCAGGACCTCGTCGCCGTCCCGCGCGTGCGATTCCATCTGCCGCTTCACCATTTCGTGGTAGACCCCGCGCGCGCGCATCAGGTCCTCGTGCGTGCCGCGCTCGACGACGGCGCCGCTTTCCATCAGCAGGATCAGATCGGCGCGGCGGATCGTCGAGAGTCGGTGGGCGATCACGAACGTGGTCCGGTCGGCCAGCAGATCGGCCATCGAGGCCTGAATCAGTTGCTCGCTCTCGGTGTCGAGATTGCTGGTGGCTTCGTCCAAAATGAGGATCTGCGGCGACGCCAGGATCGCGCGTGCGATGGCGAGCCGCTGCTGCTGCCCACCCGACAGTTTCACGCCCCGTTCGCCGATCCAGGTCTCGTAGCCCAGCGGCAGCCGGACGATGAACTCGTGCGCATTGGCGCGCCGCGCCGCGTCCTCGATCTCGGCATCGGTAGCGTCATGCCGCCCGTAGGCGATGTTGTCGCGCACCGAGCCGTCGAAGAGGAATACCTCCTGCTGCACGATCGCCAGCAGGTCGCGGTAGCTCCGGAGCTGCAGATCCCGGATGTCGGTGCCGTTGAGCACGATCCGGCCGCGCGTGGGATCATGAAACCGCGCGACGAGGTCGGTGACGGTCGTCTTCCCCGCGCCGCTGCGGCCGACCAGCGCGATGACGGATCCGCCCGGCACGGTGACGCTGAAATCCCGCACCACCGGCTGTGCCTCCCGGTACTCGAACGTCACGTCGTCGAACCGCAGCTCCCGCACCAGCGCCGGCGCCTCGCGTGCGCCAGGGCGGTCGGGCTTGTCGTCCTCCATTGCCAGCACCTCAAAGACGCGCTCCATCGCGGCGAGCGAGCGCTGCATCTCGGAAAAGGAGTTGACGATGTTCCAGACGGGATTGAGGAGCAGGAACATGTACCATTGAAAGGCCATGATATCGCCGACGCTCGCGCGGCCCATGATATTCAGGTACCCCCCGAACCACACGATCACGACGCTGATGCCGGCTTCCAACAGCCCCCACGACGTCCACAGCAGCAGCTCCCGCCGGTGCGCGAACAGCTCCTTCCGCAGCACCGTGTGGCGGCCCAGCATGAAGCTGATCAGCTCCTGGATTTCCTGCCGGAAGGCGCGCACCACGCGGATACCAGAAAACGTCTCGCCGACGCGGCCGTCCACGACCTCGACATCTTTGCGTACCGACCGATAGATCGGCCGAATGCGCCGCGCGAAGATCAAGCTCAACACCATCACGCCCGGAATGATGGCCATCGCCGTCAACGCGAGCTGCCAGTTGAGCGCGATCAGGATCGCGATCGCGATCACGAGGCGGATGACGGAAATCGCGGGCGAGACGATCGCCATCTGCAGCAGCCCGGTCGTCGTCTCGACGTCGCCGGTGAGGCGCGACAGGATCCCGCCGGTCTTCATCTCCCACAACCGTGGCAACGGCAAATGCAACAGCCGCTGGTAGAGCGAGCGCCGCAGCGACAACATCACCCGTACGTTCAGCAGCCGCTGGCGGTAGTCCTGGAACCCGCCGCCCACGTGCGAGAGGATGACGACCGTGAGAAAGACGAGCCCCGTCAGGTTCAGACGGGTCAAGCGGGCGGCGTTATCGAGACCCTTGTTCAGGATGATATGGTCGACGATGAACCGGATGAACAGCGGCTCGATCATCTGCAATCCGCCGACCGCAAGCGCGAGCACGAAGACTGCGCCGAGCGCGAAGCGGTGCGGCCGGAGCCAGCGCAGGTACTGGCGGAGGTAGGCGCGCCGTGCACCCGGAGGTGCGGCCGGCGACTGCGCCCGATCATCGGGCGCGACGGCGTCGAGGCGCCGGTGCTTATAGTCCTCGACGAACTCCTGGTAGCGCTTTCGGGAAGAACGAGCGGGGCTCACGAGACAACGTGAACCCCGCTCAACCGCTTAGTCAACGGTCTACTTGTTGAGGTCGGTGATCGCGCCGATCAGCATCCGTACCTTGACCTGATCGCTCGACGTCTGGACATCGGTATTCAGCTGCGTCGCCAGCTGGCTCAATGCCGCCTGCCGCGCCGGACCCGACGCCCGCTCGGCCCGCGTCAGCGCGTCGCGGGTCGCGTTGAGCCGGACGGCCGGGAGGCCGTGGGACCGCGCCAGCTGATCGAGATACGCGCGCGCGACGGCAAAGCTCGCGGGCCAGACCAGCTGCTGCTGGTCCTGCGCGTTCAGGTAGTCGAAATGAATCAGCTTGGCGGCATCGATCTCATTCTGCGTCAGCAGCGCGTTGGGCGTGAGCTCGAAAATGTCGAGGCCACGCGCAATCTCGGAGCTGATGATGTAGCCGTTGTACCAGTACGCCGACCACGACCCGGCGCCGAGCAGCTTGGTCGAATCCATCGGGCCGCGGTCGAAGAACGCGATTTCCTTCGGATGCGCGGGATCGGTCCAGTCGAACACCGAGACGCCGCCCTGATACCACCCCTGCGCCATGATGTCCCGGCCCGGCACCGGAATGAGCGTGCCGTTGTGGGCGACGCAATTCTCGTTCGCCGTCTGCGCGACCGGCAGCTTGTAGTAGTTCTTGAACGTCAGCGTGCTGCCCGAGAGGGTGAAGATCGCGTCCGCCCCCCACTCCGGCTTGTCGGTCACGCGGCAGCGGGGCTGGAGACCGCCGCCCCACTCGTCGGTGAAGAGCACCTTCGACCCGTCGTTATTGAACGTGGCCGAGTGCCAGAAGGAGAAGTTGGAGTCCGACACGGCGCCGACGCGCTTAGGATTCGCGGCATCGCGGATGTCGAGCAACAGGCCGTACCCGCCGCAGGCGCCGCCTGCCAGACCAATCGCGGGATAGACCGTGATATCGTGGCACTGCGTTGGCCCGGCATTGGGAATGAAGCCCTGCCGCCGACGATTCGCTTCGATGCGTTTCGCGACGATGTCCGGGGCGTTGGCCCGCAGCGTGGCGGTGTCGGCGGCGGTCGGCGCCCCGGTTCCCCCGCGTGCCTTGACGATGCTGTCGAGCGCTGACGTGACGAACTGGGGGCCGAGGATGAGGTCACGACCTTCGAACGTCACCACGTAACCGCCGGCCGCGCGCGCGGAATCGACCTCGCGCTTTTGCTCGGCGATGTCCTCGGGTGCCTCACCGTGGCGGGGCGGCGCGACCAGATCCTGAAAGATGCGGGGCGAGCTGATGATATGCGCCTGCTCGGGATGCGCGAGCGGAACCTGAATTACCTCGATGCGGAACAGCGCGGTGTTCGGCGTGCTGTCCACCGATCCGAGTGCGCAGCCAGCCAATTCATTCGGTGACCGGACTGGCGCCGAGCCCGAGACGTAGATGTAGACGTTGTCCGTATCGTTGGGCTGCGTCACGACCGTATGAGTGTGCGATCCGCGGCACGTCTGCACGTCGGTGATGTGCTTGGGATTGGCGAGATCGGTGGCATCGAAGATGCGGATGCCGCGCAGCCGCTCATGGCTGACGGTATCGGTGACCCCCTGCGTGCCGCAGTCGGTCCGCCCGTTCAGCGCCTCACCCGACACGAACAGGAGGTTGCGGAAGACCGAGACGTCGCTCTGCGATCCCGGACAGACGAACGCCTTGTAGAGCTTCGGGATCTTGGGGTTCGAGATGTCCCAGATCTGCAAGCCGTTGAAATTGCCCTGAATGACGTAGTTGCCGCGGAACGTGAGATCGGAGTTGATGAAGCGGAAATCCCCGGCCGAGTCGCGATTGATGAAGTCGGGCGAAGGCGGGGTCGTCGAGACCAGCCGCATGTTCCAGTTCGCTTCGCCGGCATTGAACCACCCCGCGCGCAGCCCGATCCGCGGATCCTGGCGCGGTGCGGCCGCCGAGTTGGTTTGCGCCGCGGCGCCTCCCCAGAGGCCAAGAGCAAGAGCAAATACCAGTCTCGATTTCACTGAGAACTCCGTTTGAGGTCGTCCAGCATCAGGGTCATACGATTGATCTCGGTGGTCTGGTCGGCGTTCACGTCGGACGCGAAGCGGAAGATGGGTCCGTCCTGTGCCGCCCCAGGCACCGCGAGCAGCTGCTGCACCATCGTAATCGCGCCCTGGTGGTGCTGGATCATGAATGTCAGGAACAGTCGGTCGAACTGTGGACCGCGCGCGGAATCGAGCTGCGCCATCTGCTCGGGCGTCAGCATGCCCGGCATCAACATCGGGTGATCCATCCCCTGCATGATATGGCCGCGCGGATCGGCTGGCGGGACGTACTCGCCATGCTCACGCAGCCAGCGCTGCGCGAATACGATCTCGTCGTTTTGCGCGACGACGATGCGCTCACACAGCACGCGCACCGATGGATTGGCACCGTGCGAGGGCGCCCAGCCGGCCATCTGAATCGCCTGGGCGTGATGGCCGATCATGCCGGCCACGAAATGCACGTCCGCAGGCGTGTAGCTCTTCTTGGGAGTCTGCGCGGTGGCTGCCCCGGCGACGGGAACCGCAAGCGCCAGGGCAAGGGCAATTCGTCTCCTCATACGGCTATAAAGCTAGCCGGAATACCGGGACTCACGAGCACCCAGGGCCCAGGTTGAGAAATGAAACATGAGCGCCGCTACCTTACAGCATGGCCGTGTCACCCCCCATCGAACCCATGCTCGCCAAAATCGCCGCCGAGGTCCCGCCGGACGGCGATTTTCTGTTTGAGCCCAAGTGGGACGGGTTTCGCGCCATCGTTTTCCGCAGTGCCGATGATGTGTACATCCAGAGCCGCGACCTGCGGCCCCTGGACCGCTACTTTCCCGAGCTGCATGCCGTCTTCCTCAAGCAACTGCCGGGCGGCGTCGTGCTGGACGGCGAGATCGTGATGCCGACGGCGCGCGGGCTCGATTTCGGCGGGCTGCAAATGCGACTCCATCCCGCGGCCTCACGCGTGGAGAAACTCGCCAAGGCCGCGCCGGCAGCCTTCGTGGCCTTCGACCTCCTCGCGGCAAACGGCAAGAGCTTGATGAGCGCGCCGCAGCGCGAGCGGCGCACGCAGCTCGACACGCTCTTCAAGAAGATGCGCCCCCCGCTCTACCTCACACCGATGACGAACGATCCCAAGCTTGCCGTCGAGTGGCTGCAGCGCTTCGAGGGCGCCGGGCTCGATGGCGTGATCGCCAAGCCGGCCGGGGCCTCGTATGAGCCGGGTAAGCGCGCGATGTTCAAGATCAAGCATGTGCGCAGCGCGGACTGCGTGGTGGCGGGCTTTCGGTGGCACAAGAGCGGCAAGGATGCCGTGGGATCGCTGCTCCTCGGTCTCTACGACGACGACGGCAGGCTGCAGCACGTCGGCGTCACGTCCGCGTTCACGATGGTGATGCGCAAGCAGCTCGTGAAGGAGCTCGCCCCGCTGCGCAAGAACGCGCTGCAGCGTCATCCCTGGCGCGAATGGGCGGACGCGCAGGGCGAGTCGGGCCGGATGCCCGGCGGACAGAGCCGGTGGAGCGCCGGGAAGGATCTCTCCTGGGAGCCGCTGCGCGTCCAGCGCGTGTGCGAGGTGAAGTACGATCACATGGAGCGGGACCGCTTCCGCCACCCGCCTGTATTTCAGCGCTGGCGGTCGGATAAGCAGCCCAAGGACTGCCGCTACGATCAGCTCGAGGTCACGCCCGCTTACGAGTTGGAGAAGGTGTTCGGGGCCGGATCTTCTCGGGGACGTGCTGCAGGTTGAGGCGAATCCGATACCAAGCGGATGAGCGCCCGCGCATCTGATCGACTAACACGTCGGCCGGCTCCAGGTGCTCGGCAACCCGGGGATGTTGCTTCTTCCACTTCGCCAGCCCCGCCAGCGCTTCCTTCTTATCCTTGCCGCGACTCACCTCGATCAGCGGATACTTCTCCGCTCGCGCGCGCGACTTGGAGGGCTGCACGCGCGGTGGCTCACCCGGCTGCTTGCGATAGTGTGGCGGCCAGGGCGCATCGCCGCCACCGTTCGGTCCTTCGCGTTCTGGTTGTAATCCACAAAGACGCCCTGGCGCTCCTCCTTCCACCACTTACTGGTCGCGAGCCCGTTGCCGCGACGCTCTACCTCTCGCGCCAGGGCGAGCGCCGACCGGCGCACCTCGTCGAAACCCCAGCGGCGCTCAATGCGGACGAAGAGATGCATCCCGCGCGAGCCGGAGGTCTTGGGCCAACCGACCAGCCCAAAATCGGCGAGGACGGCGCGCGCGAGCTGCGCGACCTGGCGCACCTGCGGCCACTTGATGCCGGGCACCGGATCGAGGTCCACCCGCAGCTCGTCCGGATGATCGAGGTCCTCGGCGCGGACCGGGTGCGGGTGCAGCTCGAGACAGGCCAGGTTCGCGAGCCACACCAGCGAGGCGGGCGTGCGAGGCACGACCTCATCGGCCGTGCGGCCCGAGGGAAAGCGCAGCGTGACGGCCTCGATCCAGGGCGGCCGAGATTCCGGTGCTCGTTTCTGGTAGAAGGAGGGCGCGCCGATCCCGTTCGGAAAGCGGACGAGCATGTTCGGCCGCCCGCCGGCGCCGTGCAGCGCCCCTTCGGACACGGCGAGGTAATAGTTCGCGAGATCGAGCTTGGTGTACTTCGGCTTGGGAAACAGCACCTTGTCGGGATTCGAGATCGTGACCTCGTGCCCGCCAATGGTGCGCGTCGTCGATTCGCCGGGAGGGGGGGTAATGGTGCTCCTCAATCCTCGTTTGCGTCGAAGAACTCGACCACTCCCGTCTCGACGCAGTACTCGGCCCCGACGATCACCAAACCCTCCCGCTCGATCCGCCGCTCGAGCAGCGCGGAACCGTGTCGCAGGTGATGCACCGACGCCTGGATATTGGCCCGGTTGGCCCGCACGGCCAGCGCCGCGGGATCCTTCGCCACCGGCGTGCCGAACAGCGGCTCGATCGCGGGTCGGATGCGATCGACAATGGCGCGCAGGTTCGGCGACTCGTGGCCCTGCGGTTGGCGCAGCTCTTCCAGTGTCGCCGCGACGGCCCCGCACTGCGTATGCCCCAGCACCACGGCCAGCCGCGTCTCGAACCGTTCGGCGGCAAACTCGACGCTGCCCACCTGCGACGGCGCGACGATGTTGCCCGCCACGCGGATGACGAAGAGGTCACCAAAGCCCTGGCCAAAGACCAGCTCCGCCGGGACGCGCGAGTCGGAGCAGCCGAGGACGATCGCGAACGGCTGCTGCCCCGCGCCGGGGCGGCCACCCGACGCCGCGCCATTGTCCACGAAGCGGCGATTCCCTTCGCGGAGGCGCGCCAGCGCCTCCTGAGCCGGGATCACGTTAGAACCGCACTCCTGCCCCCAGCCGTAGCGTTCGCGGCGGCACGCGGGACCGGACCCGGCCGTAGTCACTTCCAGTGAACCCCGCCACCGCATTCACCTCGGTTTGAATACCTGTGACGCTCCGGTCGCCCAAGACATTGAACGCATCAACGACCAGCAGCACTTCCGTTCCCCCGCGTGGAAAGCTCCGCTCCAGGTGCAGGTCCAGCGACGCGCGGGCCTCGTAACGGTAGGCCCCGCGAGGCTGGATGAAGATGCGGTGTCCCAACTCGCTGCGGAACAGGAAGGGATGGAAGGGCACCGTGTCCAGCACGGCCGGGTTCGACATGGAAGGCACCGCTAGGGCAAATTGCGACAGCAATCCGTCGATCGACAGCGTGGGCGTGACTCGATCGCCCGTCGCGTAGGAGAAAAACAGGCCGCCGCGGAACCGACCCGGCAGGAGCCCGCCCAGGTACACCTTCCCCTCGAAGCGACTCTGGTTATTGAGGGGACCGAAGAAGTTGTACTGCTCGTTGAGACGCACCCAGGGGCCGGGCCCACCGTTCGTGTAGTCGTCTGGTCCGGTTACCACGTTGTAGTTCCCCTTGAGCGTCGAAAGCGTCGTCGACGCACCGGCCCACCACGTCCGATAGCGAGCGTCCACGCGGAGCTGCAGCTGACCGAACCGTCGCGTCGCCTCTGGCACTTTGGTGAGGACAAAGTCGGGGTCGTAGCGCAGCGCCGCCAGCTCCGCCGGGGTGAGGCTCGGCGGGGCAAGGAGCGCGTTGGGATCCAGCAATTGGCCTTGCCGCAACAGCTGTTGAACGTAGAGAATATCCTCGTTGGAGATAGCCAATCTTTCCAGCACGAGCGGCCGGCCAGCGAAGACGACCGGCTGGCCGAAGCGATCGAGAACGATGACGTTGTCGACCACCGTGTAGTTCGACGCCAGGTTTCGGTCTATCAGCGCGACCATATCGCGGTTCCTGCGGTGAACGTAGGCCACGCCGACCTTCCACTTCGTACCGAACGCGCGTTCCAGCGAGAGCACAAACTGATCCATGTACGGTTGGCGGTACTGGTCCACTCGGCCCGCCTGATCGAGGCGAACCGTTTCCTCGAAGCGGAACAGCCCGGCGGTGGCGAGCGAATCGCGTTCGCTGAGCGTAAACGTCTGCGCCGGGTTCGCTGGCGCGGGCCCAAGGTAGGACCAGATCTCCTCGTTGCTATAGGTCCCCGCCCCTATCACGCGGTCGAATAGGGCGGCGAACATCGGCTGGTGATAGCGGCCCCAATGCGCTTTGGCGACGAGCCCGCCGAGCGTGTTCAGCTCGGCAATCAGGCCGATGCGCGGCTCGAGAGCAGCGTCCCGCACTGCCGTGAATCGCGGGCCAGTCGCCGGCGTGAGGTCTCCCGTCCACCAACCGTACCGAAAACCGGGATGGAACCGAAGCCACGAGAGAATCCCGATCTGCTCCTGCACGAACAGCGCGGCGTTGCGGACGTCCGAGACGATCCTCACGTCGCCACCCCACGCGGTGGGGATCGCGTCGAGATACGGCCACGTCGCGGGAGCGCCGGGGTCGAACCCGACCACGCGCAGCGGTCGCCACGTCATTCCGCCGTTCCGCTGGCGGTCGTACCACCAGCCTCCCAGCGTGTATTCGCCGCCGACTTTCACTTCGTGCTCCAAACCGGCGAGTCGGCCCCGCCCTGTCCAGGCGGCCGTCACCCCGATGCTCGATGGCGCAGACCCTGTGCGAAACACCGCGTTCTGATACCGGGGAGGATTGCCCCGCGTCAGCACCTCGATAGCCGGTGACACGGCATGGTTATAGGGATCGTGCCACTCGCGGGCCGTAAACCCACCCACGCGCACCGTCAGTGCGCTGCGGGGTGACCAACTGCGTTGCCAGGTGAGGTTGCCGGTCAGGTTCGACTGCCGCAGCCGTTGGGTCGCGTCCACGGCTTCGTACCCGGTCTGACCGACGTGTTCACCGTCCTGGTACCGCGCCATGAGACTGCCCTCGAGCAAATCGCGGCCGCTTGGCTTCCACGTCAACTTTGCCAGCCCGCGCTCTTCCCGGTACGACGGCGGCTGCGCCACGAAGGCGCCAGTCGAGGTCAGGTAGTTCAGGACCTGCTCCTCTTGCCGGATGACGTGGCCGAACAACGCGAAGTGCAGGCGATCGCGGATGAGTGGGCCACGGATCTGCCCATCCAACTCCCGCCGGCTCGCCAGCTCGCGTCCGATCTCGCCGGGGATCAGGTTCGTGCCATTGAGCCGCTCGGACTCCAACGAAGTCCGGAGCGCCCCTTCGATCACGTTCCTGCCCCCCAGGGTCACGACTTCCACGAGACCGCCTTGGGCGCCTCCGACGTCGGCGCCGGCACCGAGGCCACGGACCTCGAGGGTCTCGATCCAGCTGGGGCTGGGGAGCAACAAGGCGCCGCCCAAGCCCGGATGGTTGACCGTGGTGCCGTCGAGCGAATAGGAGTTGGCCTGGTCCGACGCGCCGCCCCAGATCTGATCAGGCCGCGCACCCGGCGTCAGCGCAATCAGTTGACGGAGGTCGAACGTGGACGGGAGCAACGCGATCTCGCCGACCGTGAGCTTCGTGCCAAGCTCGGCGTCGGTGGTCGAGATGCTGGACGGGGGGGCGCTCACCATGAGAGAGTCGAGCGTGAAGGGGACCAGCTCGAGCGTGAAGGTGACCTGCGTCGTGCGGCCCGGCTCGACCTGGACGTCCTGTTGGGATGGGCGGTAGCCGAGCCGGCGTACGACGATCCGGTACAGGCCCGGTTCGAGGTGCGTAATTCGCCACGCACCATCGGCGTCGGTCGTGGATCGCAACCGAACCACACTCACCTCGGCGGACGCCAACGGCCGGCCCGTAGCGTCGACTACCCGGCCTTCGACCCCGCCGCGCGACTGGGCGAGTGCTGCCGCTGGGACCACCGCGGCGAGCACGGCGGTGAGGACCGACCTCAGTTGACGCACCAGCGTAACGTGCGGCGCACTGACGAAAGATCAAGGCGGCGCTCAGTGCGGTCGCGACTCCTACCTCAGTTCCAGCTCGACCAACGCTCCATCTGCCGGTTTGGTGGACACGCCGGCGCGTGAGCGCGTCTCAGCATGCACCGCCCTAAACCTGAAGATCTTCACGAAAGCGCCGACCACCAGACCGACCTCCAGAAGGCCGAGATACTTTCCAGGGCAGACGCGCGGGCCGTGTCCGAAACCGAAGTGCAGAATGTCCTTGGCGGAACGGCCCTGTTTGGCGAGAACATCCCATCGATCTGGTGCAAAGGCGTCCGCTGCATACCCCGTCAGCCCCGCCCCCCAGAAGTCTTCGCACCGGTTTGCGTGCCACACGTCCAGCACAACGTGCGTGCGCTGAGGAATGAACAGCTTCCGAGCATCCGCCGTTTCAATCCACGTGTCGACCGTCGTCCAGCGAGGGAGGAAGTACAGCGAGGGCGTGAGGCGCACCGTTTCTTCCAGCACGCGATTGAGCGTCACGGCCTGTTCCAGGTTGTCCGGATCATACACATCGACTGTCTGTACTTCCTCATACACGCGATCCTGTACCTGGGGTGTGCGCGAGAGGTGCGATAGTGCCCAACTGGCGAACGACGTCGTGGCCTCCAATGCACCCGCGAGGAACACACGGATATTGCTGCGGAGGGCGTCATTGGGGGCATCGGATTTGAATTCGCCCCAGAGACCAAGGCCGTTCGTTCGCCCGGCGAGGGCGATGTCGGTTAACGATTCAAATGCCGCTCGGGCTTGGGTGAGTGATCGCCGTCGCCCGGTAATGATGTCGACGGGTGCACGAAGACGGTGGGCGATCGTGTCACGAACCATGTGGTCGATACAGTGGGTGAGCGCTGGAGCGAACCGATCGCGAAGCTCCTCGTA
>QHUE01000116.1 GCA_003221825.1 Gemmatimonadota bacterium | reverse complement strand
CATGTAGGCAAAGTGCCGGCCGTCCGCGCCCCACGCGGGCGACATCGCCTGACGGTCGGTCGAAGAGACGAGCTTCTGATCGGCGCCGTCCTCATCGATTTGATAGACTTTGCCCTCCCTCACGAACAGCACGCGCGTCGCCGCGATCCCGGGTGTTCCGATGGCCGCCTGCAACGCCTGGTCCGCGAGGCGATGCACCGCCATCCGGAAGTCGGGGTCGCCGGGGCGCGGGAGGTTGGCGCGCACGGTCCGGCGGATGCCCGCCGCGGCGATGTCGTGGAGCGTCGCGATCGTCGTGTCGCCCGCGGCGGTGATATCGAGCGCGAAATCGGCGCCGAGGGCCTGATACAGCGGATAGTTGAGCGTACTCCGCGCCTGGGCGCCACCCGTGGCGGCCGTGGTGGATCCCGACCGGCGCGTTCCGGTCGCGCGCGGCGACGTCGGGGAGGTCGCCAGCCGGATCGAGTCGCCGCCCGGCAGCGTGATCACCTCGAAGCGATCGCTGTAGTCGAGATCGCGAGCGACCATCGCGCGCACGGAGTCGAGACCCATCCCCTTGCGGGGCAGCATCACCAGGCCGGGACGTACACCGGGGCGGTACACGATGCCGATGCGCACGCCGCGGTCGATGGCTGACGTATCCTGAGCGGAAAGATGAAACGACGGAACGATGGAAAGAACTGCCACCGCCATAACACATTCCATCATTCCAACATTCTCTCGTTTCACTGTCGCTGCCCCGAGAAGTAGAATCGAATGAAGAGCACCTCGGACGGCCACCCATCTGGAAGCGAGCCGAACACTTTGGACCTTCCCGCCTCCTCGACGGCGCCCTGCGCTTCGAGATCGAAGGCGAAGTTGCCCGAGCGACGGATGAACTGCATATCGCTGATCGAGCCATCCCGATGAATCAGGAATCCGATCTCCGCCTGCAACGCCGTGGTTCCAAACGGGCGTTGCCAGCGGCGCGCGATCTGGACGATGATGTTGTTCGTGTATTCAGGAAACGGGAACGCGACTCCTTCGGTTGAAACGGTCAGCGGATCGTTTCCAGTGGATGGCGTCTCGCCTGGCAACGGCTGCGTCGTTGGCGTCGTGCGCGGCGCGGCTTCGCGATGCGTTTGATCGCGATTCGCTGGCGGCGTCGCGCGCGAGACGGTGCTTTGCGGGCGCTTGGCGGCGGGAATCGGCGCCGGCTTCTCTTCGGCCGGCCGCTCGAACGCCTCGGGCGCCTTGCGCGCCTCCATGTCGGCCGCCGGCGCGGCGATCAGCCGCACGCGATAGGTCGGCGGCAGGCGCGTGCGCCCGCTCGGCGTGCCAAACAGCAGCGCGCCCACGACGCCGTGCACGATGAGCGTTCCCGTCATTGCCCTGCCCACAGGGGTCGGAGCCCGGCCGCGTCCTCTCATCGGTTGATCGTCTCCGGTTCGGCGACCAGTCCTACGTCCTGCACGCCTGAGCCCCGAATGACCGCCAGGACCTGCACGACCCGGGCATAGGCGACACGACCATCGGCACGCAGATACACCCCCGTGGGCCGTTTCGTTCGCACGAAGGCGGGAAACGTGGCCTGGAAATCGTCGTACGACAGCCCCGCCTGGTCGAGATAGATCTTGCCGTCCATGTCCACGGTGACGACGAGTCCCTGCTTCGGCTCGATGGCGCGGACCTGCGCCCGGGGCAACCGCACGTCCACCCCGCCCTGCATGATGGGCGCGGTGATCATGAAAATGATGAGCAGCACGAACGCCACGTCCACGAGCGACGTCACGTTGATATCGGCGTTGAGCGGCAGCTCGCCGTGTCCGCGAAGACCGCCACCGCCGCCGAGGAGTCCGCCGGCCATTAAATCCGTCCTTCCCGGGCCAGCGTCCCGACGATCTCCTGGGCAAAGCCCTCGAGCTCGCCGGCAAACAGCCCCAGACGATTGACGAAGAGGTTGTAGGCCATGACGGCGGGAACGGCGACGGCGAGACCGCCGACCGTGGTGACCAGTGCCTCGGCGACGCCAGGCGCGACGGCGGTGATGTTGCCCGATCCGCCGACGGCGATGCCGATAAACGCGTCCATGACGCCCAGCACGGTGCCGAGCAGGCCCAGCAGCGGGCTGACCGAGCCGAAGGTCGCGAGCCAGGGAATGAAACGCGCGGCGGTGTCACGCTCGGCGGCCACCTCTTTCGCGAGCACCATGCGCAGCGCTTCGAGCTGCGTCGTGGTGAGTGTCGCAGACGACGCCGTCGCCGCAGCGCTCGTGGCGGGGGCGGGGGGGGGCCCGGCGCCTTTCAGGCTGCCCGGTTTCAGTTCGGAAAAGAAATGCACGGCCTCGCGCAGCAACCGATTGTAGGGCGACGGCGGCAAGCGCATCGCCGCATGGTAGGCCTCCTCGAGCCGCGGCGCCTTCTCGACCTCCGCGAGGAAGCCGTCGCCGAGCTGACGCATGCGGCGGAATTGCCACCACTTGAGGACGATCAGATACCACGACACGAGCGAAAAGACGGCGAGGATGCCCAGCACGAACTGCGTTTCGCGGCTGGACGTGAGCACCAGCTCCCACGGCGTCGTGGGGATCGCCCCTCTCACCTGAAAGAGCACCCTAACCTCCTCGGTATCCGTGCGGGTGTGCTTGATGCCAGCGCCAGGCGCTTTCCAGAATCTCGTCCAGACTCGAATGCAAGGCCCGCCATCCGAGCACCGTCGCCGCGCGCCCGACGGCGGCGACCAGCTCCGGCGGATCGCCCGGACGGCGCGGTCGCTCGACCGTCGGTACCGGGCGGCCGGTGACGCGGCGCGCCGCCTCGACGACCTCGCGCACCGAGCGGCCGGTGCCGGTGCCGAGATTGACTGCGACGGCCGAGCCGCCGTCGAGCTTCACATCCAACGCGCGCAGGTGCGCGTCGGCGATATCCGCGACGTGCACGTAATCGCAGGCTCACCACGCCCATACCGGTCCGCGGCCCGACGTCGGCGAGCAGCCGCTCGAAATCTCGCTTCGTCTCGCCGTACGGATTCACCGGCTCCTGCGGCGTATCCTCCGTGATCGGAAGCCTCGGCGGATGACCATACACCGCGCACGACGACGAGAAGACGAAACGCCGGACCTTTGCCCGAACGGCCGCCTCCAACAGTACACGGGCGGCCGTCACATTGTTGGTCACGTACTTGCGAGGCTGGGCGACCGACTCCGCGACCAGCGCGAAGGCGGCCAAATGAATGATCGCCGTGATGTGCTCCCGCTCGAGCAACGTCTCCACGAGCTCGCGGTCGCCTACTCCGCCCTGCACGAAGCCAGCGCCCCGCGCGACCGCCTGGCGATGCCCCGCGCTCAGGTCATCGAGCACGACGGCTTGGAAGCCACGCTCGAGGAGTTGGTCCACGACGACACTGCCGATGTACCCTGCGCCACCGGTCACGAGGATTCGTGACGTCACGCTGGGGGCTCCATCCCAAACAGGCGACGCAGCGCCTCGAGGAGACCATACCCCCGACCTTCCTCGGCGGCGGCCTTCAGCGCGACGGTGGGCTGGTGCAGGAACTTGTTGAGCAGCACCAGGCTGAACTGCTCGACGCGCGCACGATCGTCGGGGCTCAAATGTCCCAGGTGGCGGAGCGCGCGCTCGAGCTCGACGGCGCGCAGGTCGTCCATCCGCTGGCGCAGCTCTTTGATCGTCGGCACGACGCCGAGACCGCCGTACCAAGCCCAGAACACATCGGTCTCCTCCTCCACGATCCGCTCGGCCGCGGGAATCTCATCGCGCCGCCGCGCAGTCGCCTGCGCGGCCACCGTCTGGAGATCGTCGACGTCGTACAGGAAGACGTTCTCGATCTGCGCGATCGCGGGATCGACGTCGCGCGGCACGGCCAGGTCCAAAATGCACAGCGGCCTGCCGCGTCGCGCCCCGAGCACCGCACCGACGCGCTCCCAAGTCACCACCGCGTGCGGCGCCGCCGTCGAGCAGAGGGCAATGTCCGTCGTCGCGAAGTGCGGCCAGGCTTCCTCGAGTGATACCGCCTTGCCACCCAGGCGTTCGGCAATGGCTCGGGCGCGCTCCTGCGTGCGGTTCGCGACCAGCGTGATCTGCACACCCTGATCGCTGAGGCAGGTGGCGGCCAGCTCCGCCATGTCGCCGGCGCCGAGAATCAGGGCGCTGCGGCCGGCGAGATCGCCGAAGATCTTGCCTGCCACGGCGACGCCGGCGGACGCGGCCGACGCCGTCCCCATCCCGAGACCGGTTTCCGTTCGCACCCGCGACCCGACATGCAGCGCAGTCTGGAACAGCCGATGCAGCACGGGGCCGGCTTGCGCGCGCGACGCCTCCCACGCCTCTCGCACCTGTCCCTGGATCTGTGACTCGCCGAGGATCATCGAATCGAGCCCCGACGACACGCGGTAGAGATGGCGGACGGCGTCGCGGTCGCGGGCGATGTACCCGTACTCCCGAGCGCCGCCCGCCGGACTCGCCGACAGCCGCTCGCCGAGCAACGACCACACCGCCTCGAGCGCCGGCTCGTCGTCCGCGACGAGATAGAACTCGGTGCGGTTGCACGTGGAGAGCAGCACGCCACCGCTGGCACCGGCCGCCATGACCCGCGCAAGCGCGCCCGGCACCTCGTGCGCGCCGTGCGCGAAGCGCTCGCGCACGTCGAGCGGTGCGGTCCGGTGGTTCACGCCCACCACCTTGATGCCCATCGCTGTATGACCCGTCACAGGAACCGTTCGGCGCCGGGCTGGGTCAGCTTCAGCGCGACGTAGACCAGCAACACGGCGCCGAAGCCGGCGATACTGGCGAGTGCCGCGCGGCGGCCGGCCCAGTGGCGCACGACACGGACCCAGACCGCCCAGCCGAGGACGACCCACGTAAAAATGCCCCACACGAGCTGGGCCTTGGCGGCGTGCAGGCCCCCGGAGAACTGCGCGCCGTATCCGAGCGCGAGAACGACGCCGAGCGTCAGCGCCGGGAAGCCCAGGACCAGGGCGAAGCGGTTGAGTCGATCGAGCCGTTCGAGCGGTGGAAAGAGCTGAAACACCTGACCGAAGCGGCGGGCTTTGAGCTCGCGGAACTGCAGCAGGTACAGCGCCGCGGCAATGAACGCCAGGGCCATCAAGGCCAGCCCCAAGGCGCTGAGGGCCACGTGCAGGACGAACCACACGTTGCGGGCCGCCGCTTCAGCGCCCGGCGCCAGTCCGCTCAGGAGGGCGAGGCCCACCAGGCCCGTGGCCAGCGGGGCGGCAAAGAAGGAAACGGCCGAGCCACGCAGCAGCCGTTCGCTCGCGAGCTGCAACAGCACCAGACAGAACGCCAGCATCGAGAGCGCCGGGCCGAGACCCACGGGCGTGAGCTGCGAGATGGCGACGACGTGGAAGGCCGCGCCCGCACAAGGCAGCGCGATCGTCAGCACGCGCGGCGCGGCCCGGCCGCCCATGAATGGCGCCAGGACAAACGCCGTCGCCAGTCCGTACAACGCCAACGCAACGAGATGCAGGGTAACAATCACGCCAGATACGAGCCGGGCCCACGCACGCCGCGGGCCCGGCCGCCTATCAGGAGGGCATCTTCTTGATTAGCCGTACCGGAAGCCCGCGGTCCAGCCCCGGGTGCATGATCTGTAGCAAGAGGCCCGTGGCGGATTTCTCGCGCGTGTGCACGATCATCATGACGGCGCGCACCTCTTCCGAGGCGGATCCCGCATAGCCTTCGGCCGGCTTGAAAACCTCGAAGACGTCGCCGGGCGTGACGCCGTCGCGGCGCCCTTTGTCGATGAAGAAGAACTGCTGCGCGCCGGCGATCGGATGGGGATCGCGCGCCTCCAGCAGCTTGCCGGTCAGCCCCTTCTCGACGGGCGTGGGCCGCACCTGGCCAGGATCACGGAACGGCTCGAGCGGCATCGCCAGCTGGCCGTTGTGAACGCGGTCGTACTGGGCGACGACTTGCGCGAGCACCTGCTCTTCCTCGATCGACGTGACGCGGGCGATCCCGACCGGGACGACGACCTCGCCCCAACGCCCGAATTCCAACACGCGATCGATGCGCGCCACGAGCAGCGAATCGCCGACGTGATAGGACGCGTTGCGCGGCGGCTTGATCGCGATCTCTTCGAAGGTGATCGCGGACGTGCGCTCGGTGAGGCGGGTAATCGCCGGCGTTGCAGTCGCGCCGAGTACCCTGCCCCACGGCAACCGCTCCTCTTCGCTCAGGAAGCCGGCGGCGTAGAACTCGCCGGCACGGAGCGGGCGGTAGGGCTGATGGACGTAGGCGCGCAGCACGTCCTGCACGACCTGCCGATTTGTGCGGCGGCGATCGAAGATCGTCTCGTAACTCTCGGCTACCGTGGGCGGAGGCGCTTCCACGATCAGAAGTGCGGTGTCCGCCGGAATCGTGTCGATCGCGGCGGTATCGAGCGGCACGACCGCGGCGAGCGTGTCACCTGGAGCGGCCCGCACCGTGTCGGCGGCAGCGACGGTGGTGTCCGGCCGCGCGGTGACAGTGTCGCCACCCTGCGCGATCGTCGCCATCTCCGAGAGATTCAAGACCTCACCGGGATAGATCCAGTGCGGGTCTTCGATGACGGCGGTATTGAGGCGGTAGATCTCGGGCCACAACAGTGGATCGTTGAAATACATCTGCGAGATGGACCAGAGGGTCTCACCGCGGGAGACGGTATGACTGGAGGGAACCTGTCCCTGGAAAGCGGCGGCCGCCTGCGTCGTGTCCTGTTGTTGCGCCGCTTGGGTTGTGTCCTGCGCCGGCAGGACGCGCCACAAGAGCGGCAACGCCGCCAGGGCCAGTATTACGGCGCGGTCAGAACGGCAGATCGTCGTCCTCCTCATCCAGCGCCTCCGGGAACGCGTCGAGCGATTCTGGGGCTTTGCCGCCGGCTTCCGAGGCCCCCTTCACAGCCCCCGCCCCCGCGCCGACCGGGGCGGCTCCGCCTCTCGACCCCAGCATGATCAACTCACGCGCGATGATCTCGGTGACGTAGCGCGTCTGCTTGTTGTTGTCTTCCCAGGTCCGATACTCGATCCGGCCCTCGACGTAGACCTTGTCGCCTTTCTTCAGGTACTTCTCACACACGTCGGCCAGACCGGATCCGCCTTTGTTATTCCAGCAGATGACTCGATGCCAGTCCGTCTTTTCCTGCTTCTCCCCCCCCGTCCCCGTCCACTGCCGGCTGGTCGCCAGGGAGAGAGTGGCCACACGGGAACCGTTATTCGTGCTGCGCACCTCGGGATCGGCCCCCAGATTCCCGATGAGCTGGACCTTATTGAGACTGCGGCTCACAACAACCTCCGAACGATGAAGCGGGTTGGGCCCAAGGGTGCCTCACACTATATAAATCGCAAGTCATTCTGTCAACCAAAGATACGCCACTTGTACCAAAGTTATGCATCAAGTCTCAGGACGATGGCGTCCTCCACGGGCCGCCGGTAATACTGCTTCCGGCGGCCCACCTCTTTGAAGCCTTGGGCCGTGTAGAGCGCCCGCGCCGGTGCGTTCGACTCGCGCACTTCCAGGAAGACCTGCTGGACACCACGCCCGGCGAGCACCTCGAGCATTTGTTGGACGAGGGCCCGTCCCAACCCGCTACGCCGGCCGGATGGGGCCACCGCAAGGTTCAGGATCTCGCCTTCGTCGACGGCGTCGAGCGCCACGACGTAGCCGGCGATCGTGCCGGGGCCCGCCCCCTCGGCTACCAGAAAGAGCGCGTCGGACGCTACACAGTCGCGGAAATCCTGCGTGGACCACGGATCGGCGAAGACCTCTTGCTCGATCGCCTGAACCGCCGAAACGTCCGTGAGTTTAGCGGGACGAATGCGGAAGTGGTCGGCCGTGGTGCGCCTCCCATTTGACCTGAGCCTCGGCCAGCCGGCCATATACCGGTTCGGCGAGTGGGTCGTTCAGTAGCCGGCGCGCCGCTTCATCATCAGCCAGCACCAGGAGCCGTGCGGCGATCGATGGCACGGCGTCCAATGGAACCGGCGGCTTTCCGGTCCACGTCTCGACTGCCGTGCGGTAGCGCTCTGCGCCGTCCCCTACGGCAAGTGCCGGCCTGATTGGCGTTGCGCGCGCCAGTTCATCGAGTGTAAACAGCGCCGGCGCCACAATCGTCTCGACGCGACCGGGATGAATGGTATAGACCGCCCCGAACACCTGGCCCCGGAGGGCATCGAAGCAGGCGGCGACGGCCCGGGACTCTCTTTCGAAGACCGACGCGGCATGCGCTGCACCGAGCAGCGATGGGACGGCGACCAAGGGAAGCTCACGCTCGTGGGCGAGTCCTCTGGCGGCTGCCCACGCTATCCGTAATCCCGTGAAGCTCCCCGGCCCGTCGCCGACGACGATCTCCGTGACGTCCTGGAGTTTTGCGCCGGCGTCCGCGAGGACCTCATGGATTAGTGTAAGGAGCTGGGCGGCGTGCTGGCGCGCCCCCCGAATCGACCGCGCCGCGCCCGGGAAACGCCCCCGCTTCCCGATCGCGACGCTCGCGATGTCCGTCGCGGTATCGATCGCGAGCCTCATACGCCCGCGGTCGCTTCGACGACGCGGCGCTCCGGATCGTCGTCGTAGGACAGATGGAGATGACGATCGAGCGGCGGCGCCCACGGTCCCGCGCGCTCCGGCCACTCGATCAGAATAATCGCTCGCTCGCGCAGCATGTCATCAAAACCGAGGTCGCGCGCTTCGTTAGGGTGACGCAGGCGGTAGCAGTCGACGTGATAGACGGGAACGGAACCGGTATCGTAATGATGCACGAGCGCGTACGTGGGGCTGGTGGCCCGCGCCTTGGCTCCCAGGCCGCGGCAGATGGCCTGGACCAGCGTGGTCTTCCCGGTCCCCAGCTCTCCCGACAACCCGATTACCGCCGGGGCGCGGAGCTGGGCGCCGAGGTCCTCACCGAACCGACTGAGCTCGCTCGCGGAGAGGCGCATCGGCGGCGGCCTTGAGCTCCAGGAGCTGATCGCGCAGCACCGCCGCCAGCTCGAAATCGAGCTCCTCGGCCGCGGCCTGCATCTGCTGCTCCAGCATCCGGATGAGCGTTTCGCGCTCGCTCGCGTCGGCGGGACGGCGCAGCGCCACCGTCCCCGGTTTCGGGGCGCGCGCATCGGCGACGCGCGTGACGAAGCGAATGTCACCCACCGATTTCACAATCGATCGCGGTGTGATGCGGTGCTCGACGTTGTAGGCCACCTGGGCCTCGCGGCGGCGGTTCATCTCGTGCAATGCCCGCTCCATCGACCCGGTGACGCGATCCGCGTACAGAATGGCCCTGCCGCTGAGGTGCCGCGCGGCGCGGCCCACGGTCTGAATGAGGGAGCGGTCCGACCGCAGGAAGCCCTCCTGATCGGCATCGAGCACCGCAACGAGCGACACCTCCGGCAAGTCCAGGCCTTCGCGCAGCAGGTTGATCCCCACTAACACGTCGAATTCGCCGAGTCGCAATCCCCGAATGATCTCGACGCGCTCGATCGCGTCGATTTCCGAATGCAGGTAGCGCACCCGCACGCCGTGCTGCTGCAGGTAATCGGTCAGATCTTCGGCCATCCGCTTGGTCAACGTCGTGACCAGCACCCGCTCGTTCTTCTTCTCGCGCAGGCGGATCTCGCTGAGCAAGTCATCCACCTGCCCCGCCACCGGGCGAATCTCGACTTCGGGATCGACGAGCCCGGTGGGCCGGATGATCTGTTCGACGATAACGCCACCCGAGAGCTGCAGCTCGTCTTGCCCCGGCGTCGCCGAGACGAACACCATGCGCGGCACCAGCCCCATGAACTCGTCGAAGCGCAGCGGCCGGTTGTCGAGGGCGGAGGGGAGGCGGAAGCCGTAATCCACGAGGGTCTGCTTGCGCGAGCGGTCGCCCTCGTACATGGCGCCGAGCTGGGGGAGCGTCTGGTGCGACTCGTCGATGATGCAGAGATAGTCTTTCGGGAAATAGTCGAGCAGGCAGGCGGGCCGCTCCCCCGGCTGGCGGCCGCTGAACAGCCGCGAGTAGTTCTCGATGCCGGCGCAGCGCCC
>QHUE01000115.1 GCA_003221825.1 Gemmatimonadota bacterium | reverse complement strand
GAGAGGGGAGAATGGTGTTCAGAGGTGTGATTACTTGATCAGCTTGTCCACATTCACACACAGCTAAACTTAACATAACATCTATTATACGAACTAAACAGCTACGAAACTGCGCCTTTCGTGAGCTCGGCCAGCCGTACTTTCGCCTCGCCCGCTGCCGCTTCCTTGGCAAAGTCCTTCACGATCCGGCGATATGCCGCAACGGCCTTGGCGGTGTCTCCAGCCGCCGTCCAGGCCCGTCCAGCATCTGACAGCATCTGCGCTTTCAAGAAGTCCAGGCGGCCCGCTGCAGAGCCGTTTTCGTACGCCGCTGCCGCCTCCCGGAATTGCCCCATGTTCTCGTAGGCCGCGCCCAGCAGCCCGTAGGCCTGCGCCCGGTAGGCCTTCCCCGCACCCCCGGCGTAGTCCTTGAGCACCGTGACGGCCTGCTGGGGCTTGTTCTGGAGCAACCAGGCGTTCGCAAGCAGCAACCTGGCCTCATCCGCAGCATTCGTTCCTGAGTAATTCTCGACGACCTTCGAGAGGTCGCTCGACGCAAGCGGCAGGTTGTTGTTCTCGAAGGCAAACCGCGCGAGCTGGAGATCGCGCGAGGCGATCTCCTCAGTCCTGCGCTTGGTCGACAACGTCCACAGGAATAACACCGCGCCCACGACGACGATTGCTCCAATCCAGGACGTCAGCTGCCTGTGGGCCTTGACCCAGGCACCGAATCGCTCGGAAAACGACGCAGTCTGAGTGCCCGGAATAACAGTTGCGGTTGCCATTGCGCTCCTGCGGAATGATCAATGTTCAATGATCATTGGTCATTGAGCGTTCAGTGGTCATGCCCCTGGGGTGACTCGAACACCCGGCCAACGGTTTAGGAAACCGCTGCTCTATCCACCTGAGCTACAGGGGCGTGTGTGTTCCGGGGGCGTAAACGACGAAATGTACGTGAGTTAGGCGTAGTGCAGCAAGGCCTCCACGCGCCGTCCCTGCAGCCGTTGGCGCCCTTTCAGGAAATCGAGCTCGATCAAGAACGTGAATCCGGCAACCGCAGCCCCCGTTCCCCCCACGAGCTGCGCCGCAGCGTTCGCGGTGCCGCCCGTCGCGAGCACGTCGTCCACGACGAGGACGCGATCGCCGGGCTGCACGGCGTCGTGGTGCATTTCGAGGGCGTCGCTGCCGTACTCCAGGGCATACTCAACCCGCTGGGTCGCCGCCGGCAGTTTCCCCGGCTTCCGGATCGGAACCAGACCCGCCCCGAGTTCGAGCGCGATGGGCGCGCCGAACAAAAAGCCCCGCGACTCGATTGCCACGACGCGCGTAATGCGCGCATCCCGGTACGGATCCACCATCAAGTTGATCGCCTCCGCGAACAATTTGGCGTCCAGCAGTACCGGCGTGACGTCTTTGAACACGATCCCGGCTTTCGGGAAGTTGTTCACGTCGCGGATCGTACGCCGCAGCTCGTCCAGGACCGTCGATTTATCGGATATCAAAGGACCTCGGGATATCCAGTTCACCTGGAACTTCAAGTCGTTCGACGTCGTCGACTCGCGCGTAGGAGGGCCCGTGCCGGAGACGGCTCTCCAACGTCTCAAGTGCCGTCTCAGGTCCTTCAGAAACTACTTCAACCGACCCATCCGGCAGATTGCGTACGTACCCGCCGAGGTGCAGGCGCTCGGCTTCGGACATGACAAACCACCTGAACCCCACCCCCTGAACGCGCCCCCGGATAACCCAACGACGAATGCTCACTTTGGACGTCGCCGGCGAAGGACATAAATCCAAATGCCAATAAGGGTCAGCGGAATCAACATCAGCAGCGCCCGCGTGACGTAATGATGGATCTCTTCGCTCCGCAGCACACCCTCATGTTGGCCCAGGAAGTAGCCGATCCACGTCAGGATCGCGCACCACACGGCGGCGCCGGCGGCCGTGTACAGGATGAACTTCGGCAGCGGCATGCGATGCAGCCCCGCCGGGATGGAGATGAGGTGCCGGATCACGGGAAATAGCCGCCCAATCAGCGTGCTGATCTCCCCGTGCTGGACGAAGAATCGTTCGGAGCGCAGCAGATTCTTTTCGCTCAGGAAGACATACTTGCCGTAGCGCTGGATGAGGGGCCGGCCGATCAGCTGTGCGCCGTAATAGTTGGCCAGCGCGCCGATGACGCTCCCCAGCACGCCGCAGACGAGTGCAATAGCGAAGCTCATCTGGCCCTTCGCCGCCCAGTACCCCGCCGGCGGCATCACCAGCTCGCTCGGAACGGGCAGGATCGACGACTCCATCGCCATCAGTGCCACGAGACCGGCGTAGCCGAGGTCGAGCAGCGTGTGCAGCAGCCAATCGATGAACCGCTCAAGCATCGAAGCCATGCTCCCCGACGAGCGGGACAAAGCGCGCCGCGCCGATCGGTGCCGAGTGGATCCCCTCGGCCGTGCGGCGGACCAGCGTGAGGGTTTGGGCGCCCTTCAGGCCGAGCGGGATGATCATGCGGCCCTCAGGCGCCAGTTGCTCTACAAGCGGCGGGGGTACCTCGGGACCTCCCGCCGCGACCACGATCGCATGGTAGGGCGCGTAGGCGCTCCAGCCCAGCGTTCCGTCGCCCACGAGCACCGAGACGTTCGTCACGCCGGCGGCGCGCAGCGCCGCCTGGGCGGACTCGGCCAGGGGGCGCATGCGTTCGATCGTGAAGACTTGGTCGGCCAACGCCCCGAGCAGCGCGGTCTGGTACCCTGACCCCGTGCCGATCTCGAGCACCCGCTCCTTCCCCTTGAGGCCGAGCGCTTCGAGGTAGCGGGCCTGCGTGAAGGGCTGCGAGATCGTCTGACCGACGCCGATCGGCAGGGCGGCGTCCTCGAGGTCCACGTGGAGCGGGGTGACGGAGATGTAGCCATCCCTCACGGCCTGAAAATCCGAGTCGGCGCCGCCCGACCACGTCACGCGCCCTCCACCGATCCAGTGCACCTCCCGCCCCCACGGATCCTTCATCGTGGCGATCTCTTCGTGGAACACGCGGCTGCCGAGGTTCGTCACCTTCACGCCTTTCACCTGATCGCCGGGGATCGGCGGGAGGTTGATGTTGAGGAGCGTCTCCCCGGGAAAGTTCTCGACGCGCACGATCCGCTGGATCAGGCGCTCGAGACCTTTGCGATGGCTTTCCATGTGCTCGATGTCGAAGCTGCCATAGGAGAGCGCGATGCTCGGGACGCCGGCGGCCAGGCCCTCCATCGCCGCCGATACCGTGCCCGAGTACAGCACGTCCTCGCCCATGTTGGGGCCATGGTTTACGCCCGAAAACACCCAATTCGGGCTATCGGGCATGAGAGCGCCGAGTGCGAGCAGCACACAGTCCGTGGGGGTCCCGTCGACCTGGAACGCGCCGTCGGAGCGCCGATGCGCGCGAAGCGGCCGGTGCAGCGTGAGCGAGTGCGACGTGCCGCTCTGCTCGCGGTCTGGAGCGACGACGGTGACCTGGCCGACGGTGGCACAGACGTCGGCGAGCAGCGCGATGCCAGGCGCCAGGACGCCGTCGTCGTTCGAGACCAGAATCCGGAGAGTCGCGTCGCTCACCGCACGATCCGACGGGCGTGCCGCCCGAACGCACGCGCCATACGCCAGGTATCGCCCCAGGCGTGGAAATGGCTGCGGGCACCGTAGATCGTCGGGACATCGACGGAAACCACGCGGAAACCGGCCCGCAATGCATCGAGCAGGAAGTTCGCTTCATACTCGTAGCGATCTCCCGCCGCCTGCACTCCCTCGGCCACGTCGCGCGTGAAGGCCCGGAATCCCGTCTGCGCGTCGCGCACCTGCTGACCGCCGATCCGCGACGCCAGCGTGGCGGACAGCCAATTCGTGAAACGGCGGGACAGGGGCATCCCCCCGTCGCGCTTACGCGCCCCCAGGACGAGATCGGCGTCTCCCTCAGCGATCGGTCTCAACAGACCCGGGATTTCCTCCGGTGGATGTTGTCCGTCGGCATCGATCGTCACGATCACCGACGCGTCGTGGGCACACGCTCGTGCGACGCCCGCTCGCAGCGAGACGCCCTTGCCGCGATTGCGCGGATGCGTGACGAGCGTTGCACCCCTCCTCCGTCCCTCCTCCCCCGTCCCATCGTCCGATCCGTCGTCCACCACAATGATTTCGGCCGCGGGGACGGCTGCCTGCGTACGCGCGACGACATCGCCGATCGACGCGGCCGCCTGGAATGCGGGGATCACCACTGCGACCCGCACGTCAACTCCCTTCGAGGATGCCGAGCACCGACTTGAGCTCGGCGCGGAGCTCCTTGACGGTTTCGGTGGCGAGCGCGCGGCGCGCCTCGGGCTTCAGCTCGCCGGACCGCCGGTACTGCTCGATCTTCTGGCGCGCGCCTTCGATCGTGTATTTCTCCGTGTACAGGAGGTGCTTCACGAGCATGATCAGCTCGATCTCGCGCCGCTGATAGACGCGATTGCCCGAGCGATTCTTGGCGGGATTCAGGAAGCGGAACTGACTCTCCCAATAGCGCAGCACGTGCGGCTTCAAATCGGTGAGCTGGCAAACCTCGCCGATCGAGAAAAACTCCTGCACCGGTTGGGAGGGCGTGCCGCTGCTCATCGGCCCCCCCCTTCCGCCTTCAGCTCGCGTTCCATCAGATCGCTGACGGCCTGGCGCGGCGGCTTGTTCTGGAACAGCACGTTGGCGACCTCGCGCGCAATCGGCAGCTCGACGCCGTGGCGCTCGCCCAGGGCCACGGCCGTGCGGGTCGTGTTCACGCCTTCGACGACAGCCGGTTTGCCCGCTAGCGCCTCCTCCAGCGTCTTCCCCTGCCCCAGCGCCACGCCCAGCGTGCGATTGCGTGAGAGCGCGCCCGTCGCCGTGAGGATCAGGTCGCCCATGCCCGCTAGCCCGGCGAACGTCATCGGCTGCGCACCCAGCGTCACGCCGAGGCGTGTGATCTCGGCGAGGCCGCGCGTGATCAATGCGGCGCGCGTGTTGAAGCCCAGCCCCAGGCCCTCGAGAATCCCGGCGGCAAGCGCGATCACATTCTTGAGCGCGCCGGCAAGCTCGACGCCCACCACATCGGTGTGCGAATACACCCGGAAGTAGCTCGTCGAGAAGACACGCTGGGTACGCTGGGCGACGGTGTGATCGGTCGCGGCTGCCACGACCGCGGTCGGTTGCTGCTGGAAGACCTCCCACGCGAACGACGGTCCGGAGAGCACCGCGACCGGTGTGCCACGCGGCAGCACTTCGGCCAGGACGCAGGACGGTCGCTCGAGCCGGTCGGGATCGAGACCCTTCGAGGCGCTCACGACGAGCGGGCGTATGCGATCGAGCGTCTTGGCAGCCTCCGCCATCACGGGCCGCACGGCGTGCGATGGTGCGGCGGAGACGATCGTCTCCGCACCCCGGATCGCCGCGGCGAGGTCGCCTTCGGCTCGCAATGCCGGCGCGAGCGAGGCGCCAGGCAGAAACATCTCGTTCATGTGCCGCTGATTCACGCTGTCCACGACTTCAGACTCGCGCGCCCACAACGTGACGTGCTCGCCTTTGCGCGCGAGCAAGTCGGCGAGCGCTGTGCCCCAGGCGCCTCCACCGATTACCGCAACGCTCACGCGGGCTTCCCCCGAGTCCGAAACCGGTTCTCGGTGCCTGCGAGCAGCCGACCGATGTTACGACGATGCGCGAAGATGATGAGCGCCACGAGCGCCACGCTTGCCCAGAACACATACGGCGAGTGCGGCTGCAGCAAGGCGACCGTCAAGGGCACGCTGAGCACGGCGATGATCGAGCTGAGCGAGACGTAGCCGGTCAGCCAGAGACAAATCCCCCAGACCGGAATCGCGAGCAGCACGGCGACGGGCGCGAGCGCCAGAAACATCCCCGCCGCGGTGGCGACCCCTTTGCCGCCCTTGAAGCTGACGTAGGGCGAAAACATGTGCCCAAGCACGGCGGCGCCACCGAGGACGACCGGCAGCCAGGGATGTTCCGCCACCCCCGCCCACGCCGAGAAGAACAGCACGGGAATCGCGCCCTTGGCGATGTCGACCAATGCGACCGGGATCGCGTACTTCCAGCCGAGGATCCGATAGACGTTGGTGGCACCCAGGTTTCTGGAGCCATGCTCGCGCAGATCGATCCCCCGCGCCACCTTGCCGGCGATGTAGCTGGTTGGCGTAGCGCCGAGCAGGTAGGATGCCAGGATCGCGAGGACGGCGTTCAGCGCCGGCCTCGTTTGCGGCGGAACTTGATCGTCAGCGGCGCGCCCGTGAATTCCCACGCTTCGCGGAAGCCGTTGTGCAGGTACCGCGTGTATGACTCGGGGATCGCTTCCGGCCGGTTGGCGACGACGGCGAAGCGCGGCGGCGCGGTGCCCACCTGCGTCGCATAAAAGAGCCGCACCGACTCCCCCACCGGCTGCGGCGGCTGTTGCCGCGCCAGCAGCGCCTCCAGGACGCGATTCACCTCGGCCGTGGGCACGCGCTTTACCCGTTCGTCGGCCACGGCCAGGATGGCTTCGAGCAGCCGGGTGACGCGCTGGCCGGTCTTCGCCGAAACGTAGAAGAACGGAATGAACTCGAGGAACGGCGCGCGCGCCTTGATGTCCCGCTCGCCGTCGCGGGCGGTGTTCGTCTCCTTCTCTTCGATCAGGTCCCACTTGTTCACCACGATGATGACGCCGGCGCCGCGATCCCACGCCTCGTTGGCGATTTTCAGGTCCTGGGCGTGCATCCCGTCCTTCGCGTCCACGACGAGCAAACAGACATCGGCGCGCTCCATCGCACGCGACGTCCGCAGCGTCGAGTAGAACTCGAGATCTTCGTCGACTTTGCTGCGCTTGCGGAGCCCGGCGGTGTCGATAAATACGATCCTGCGCCCTTCATAGTCGAGCGGCGTATCGATCGCGTCCCGCGTGGTCCCGGCTTCGGCGGCGACGATGAGCCGGTCCTGACCCAACAGCGCGTTCACGAGACTCGACTTGCCGACGTTCGGCCGGCCGACGACGGCGACATGAATCGCCTCGCCTGCTTCGGCTGCTGGAGCATCGGGCAACAGCGCGACGAGCTTATCGAGCAGGTCGCCGCTGCTCTTTCCGACCGCCGCGGACACCGGAAACGGCTCCCCGATTCCGAGCTCGTAGAAGGCCAGGTGACGCGTCTCGTCGGGGAGATTGTCGGCCTTATTGACGACCAGCAGTACCGGCCGTTTTGCCTTGCGCAGGTACTGGACAATCTCGAGGTCCATCGGGTGGATGCCCGCCTCGATGTCCACGACAAACAGCAGCACGTCGCTATCGGCCACCGCCTGCTCCACCTGCCCGCGAATCGCGCGGTTCATCGGATCCGCCGAACCAGGGACCAGACCGCCGGTGTCCACCAGCCAGAACCGCCGGCCGTTCCACTCCGCAGGCGCGAAATGGCGGTCGCGTGTCACCCCGGGCTGCGCGTCCACGATCGCCTGGCGCCGCCCGATGATGCGGTTGAAGAGCGTCGACTTGCCCACGTTGGGGCGGCCGATGATGGCGACGGTCGGAACGCTCATAACACGACGGCAGGGGCGGCAGAGGCGGCATGGTTGCCGCCCGTGCCGCCATTGCCGCCCTTATCTCCCGCCAACGCATCCACAAAGTCATACGAGAGCCGCACCGGCACGGGCAGCTGCGCAGCCAGATCATGCGCCTCCAGATCGTCCATGAAGAGGAGGTCGTCGTTGACCGACTCGGCAGGCAGCAGCACGAGGTCGAGGTCCGTGCGACCCTGCAGCGCCGCGAGCACGGCCTTGCCGGGAAGCAAGCCGGCGGTAGTGACCGATGGCCCGAACAGTGTGTTCTCGAGCGTCAGGATCTCGAAGTGCGCTCCGGTCGCCGCGGTAAGATCAGCCGCCACCTGCGGGAGCAGCGGGCCCATAGCGGTCCCCGTCACGATACCGATGCGCTTGTCGCGCCAGCCCTCGCTCGCCAGCGCTGGGCGAGCCGCCTGAATCCGCGTCTGGAGATAGCGCACCGCGCCGACGCCGTTCTCCCGCTGCTCGAAGTCACCATACCACTCGGCCGGCGGCAGCGGCGCGTCGGCCTGCAAGTACAGATCGTCCGCCCCGTAGCACCACGGCATCTCCCGATCGGCAACCGCCCGGGCGGCGAAGTCGTCCACCGTGGCGAGCGCGGCTCGGCATTCCTCGCGGGTGGGCTGGCGCACCAGCGCATGCTTGCTGAATTCGGTCAAGGCGACCGGCACCACCGAGACGGAGAGCACGCCCGGCCCGAGGCCGTAGAGGTCGCTCAACGTACGCACGAGCTGCTGCCCGTCATTGATGCCCGGGACCAGCACCACCTGCGTATGGAACGCGATCCCCCGCTCCACGAACCAGCGCAGCTGCGGGATGACCTCGGGCGCCTCGGGATTGCGGAGCAGCCAGCGCCGCACGACCGGGTCCGTCGCGTGAACGGACACGTACAACGGGGAGAGCCGGTACTCGACGATCCGCTCGAGATCCCACGGCTTCAGGTTGGTCAACGTGGCGAAGTTGCCGTAGCGAAACGAGAGCCGGTAATCGTCGTCCCGGATGTAGAGCGCTTGGCGCATCCCCTGCGGGTTGCCATCCACGAAGCAGAAATCGCAGTGGTTGGCGCAGCGCCGGATCCGGGGTGGCTCCAGCATGACGCCCATCGGCAGCCCTTCCGGCCGTTCGACGTCATACTCGACCTCCTGCCCCGAGGGCAGCCGCGCCCGAAGCACGAATTGCTCGTCCGCAGTCAGGAACTCCCAGTCGAGAAAGTCCTCGAGGTGCCTGCCATTCACCTCGAGCAGCTCGGTTCCTGGGATGAGTTCGAGGGCGGCACCCAACGAGTCGGGTGCCACCGCCTGTACGCGAATCACGGCTGACCGCCTAGAGGTTCAAGGAGTTTCTGAAGCTAGCGACGCAACTTCAACAGCTAATATCGCTTAGGAGGGGTCATGCGGCAAGCTGTTTTAACGCCGGGGAGAGGTCACCTCGATTCGCGTCTCATCGGTCGCACCGGACCGGGTAACCGCTCGGACGACGTGCGTCCCCGGCATGAGTGCCCAGCGGGACTCGAAGACGCGACGTCCGTCGATGAACCACCGCACGGCGCCGTCACCGGGCGTGGTGGAGGCCCGGAGCGCGATCGTGGCATAGCGGGGGTCCATCCCGGGAGGGATCTCGTACCGGTCGCCGGCGCGTGGGGAGACGATCTGGAACTGGGCCCCGCCGCCCCTCGCCGCCGTTTTAATCGCCGCCGTCGTTCTCACCGCCGTCTCACTCGCCGCCTCAATTCGGCCGTTCTGCTCGGCCCATTCCACGTATTCCGCCGGCCAGACGACCGCGCCATCACGATGCCAGTCGCAGTCCTGTCGGGGCGCCGTCCCCGGCAGGAACCACTCGTCCAAGTCAGCGCACCCCGCGGTCGCCCGTAGACCGGACAGTGCGCAAATCCGCGCGCGCGTCGCGCCGGCGGCGCGTGGACTCGGCAGCTCGCTGGGCGCGTAGCGGCGCGCTGTGACCAACATCGCACGATGCAGCAATGGTCCCGCGCCCGTTACCCCGCTCACCCCTCGCATCGGCTGCCCGTCGAAGTTGCCGACCCACACCGCGACGGTGAATCCTCCGGTGACGCCGACTGCCCAATTATCCGTGAAGTGATGGCTGGTACCTGTTTTGACGGCGGCCTGGAACGGGAAGTCGAACGGCGTCTCGATCCCGAAGCCGGGAATGCGTGCCGTCGGGTCGGCGAGGATATCAAGCACCAGCGCCGCGGCCCCCGCCGATACGAAACGACGATCCTCCGCAATTGGGCGACCCGGATCGACCGCGCGCCATTCGACCGCGCGCCACACCCCACCAGCGGCGAGTCCGCGGTAGCCGTTGGCCAGCTCGAGCAGCGTCACGTCGCCATTACCGAGCGCCAACCCGAGCCCGTAAAACTCGGCGCTGCGCGTCAACGAGCTGAATCCGGCACCGTGCAGCACCCGCAGCAGACTCGCCGCCCCGAT
>QHUE01000170.1 GCA_003221825.1 Gemmatimonadota bacterium | reverse complement strand
GACAAAGCGGAGTGCCAGAAATGCCCCCTGCCCCAGACGTACGTCTGGGGAGGTGGCCGGCTCATCCGCCACCCGCTGTAGGAAAACGGCATGGGGGAGACCGCCGCCGCGAGAACGGAGTTCAGTGCTCACGCGGGAGTCCTCTTTGCACCCGACATGCCGGACGGCAAGACCATCACGCGCATCAACATAGCGCTCGTCGTCCCGCCGCGTTAGACCGCAAATGGCGCGTTTTCGGGCTTTTCGCCGGGTTTTTCGGATGCCGGAAGGGTTTCACCGACACGTATAAATAGCGCATGTCCAAGGGGTTCACGCTCCTCGAGCTGATCGTCGTTGTCGCCATTGCGGCACTGCTGCTGGCATTCTGGGTCCCGCGGGCCGCGCGACTCATGGACTGGCTTGCGACCGAGCGCGCCGTCCGCGACGTGACCACCGCCCTGGCGGTCGGCCGGAATGGCGCCGTCATGCAATCGACCCGCGCTCGGATCGTGATCGACACCGACACGTTGCGAATCGATCGATGGGGTGCCCAGGGTTGGGAGCCATGGTGGCGCACGCCAGGCCCGGCCAGCTACGGTGTCGGACTCGAAGTCTCCAATCACGTCGTGACGTTCGGGCCGACCGGAATGGGATGGGGGGTTTCCAACACGACGATCGTGCTGCGGCGAGGGTCTCAAGCCGAAACGATCACGTTGTCACGAGTTGGAAGAGTCAAGCACTGGTAGATGCAACCGTTCAGCGCGTCCCTGCATCTAATCGTATGAAACCAGAAAGTGCTGCAAGGCGTACATCGAAGGGTCGCGGCCGAAGTGTGACGGCCACTTCGCCCGACCGCCAGCCCCGGGGAGCTTTTCGCCCCGGGGTTTGGTCTTTCTAGAGTGCCGGTCCCGCGTCCTCGTCGAGAAAGACGAGCGTCTGCCGCCGAGCGACGAGGCGAACCAACGCTTCAAACACGCGCGGGTCGAGCACCGTACCCGAGAGATCAGCCATCCGCTCGACCGCCTGCTCGGGTGTCATCTTCTCCTGATACGGCCGTGCCGTCGTGAGCGCATCGTAGACCTCGGCCACGCCGATGATCCTCCCGCCCAACGGCACCTCGTCGCCGCGCAATCCTTCAGGGTAGCCTGTTCCATCGAACCGCTCGTGGTGGCTCTTCACCATCGCCACGATGTCGCCGAGGTGCACGAGCGGCGCGAGAATCTGGGCGCCGATGATGACATGCTGCTTCACGTGCTCGAACTCGTCGGCGGTCAGCGGCCCTTCCTTATTAACGACCGCGTCTCGCGTTCCAATCTTCCCGAGGTCGTGGAGCCGTCCCGCCACCCGGACGCGCTCGATGTCCTCTTCGGTCAGGCCCATTTCGGTCGCGATGTTGGCCGACAGGTCTGCCACTCGCGCCGAATGCCCCCGCAGATACGGGTCTTTGGCCTCGAGGGCGTTGACGAGGACCTCGAGCGTCGCGGTCGAGACCCGCTCCAGCCGATGGCGTTCGCGCTGCAGCTCGGCAGTGCGCGTCGTGACTTCTTCCTTGAGCCACTGGTTCAAATGCCGGTTCTCGAGTTGCATCTCGCGGCGCTTGAGCGCGCGCTGCACGGCCCGGCCCAGGTCTGCGAGCTCGATCGGCTTGGTGAGATAATCCAGCGCCCCACGCTGCATACAGAGCGCCGCGCTGGTGGCGTCGTTGACCGCGGTGAGCATCAGGATGGCGAGGTCGAGCTCGATCTCGAGCGCCGGTGGCACGAGGTCCACACCACTGGTGCCCGGCATGCGGATATCGGACAGCATCAGGGCGATCTTATGGAGGCGCAGCTGTTGCAGCGCCTCCTCCGCCGAGCCCGCCGTGTACACCTCGAACTGCTGCTGCTTCAAGAATTTCCGCAGCGCGTTCCGGATGGGCTCTTCGTCATCGACCACGAGGACGGTGACGATTCCCGCGTGAGCGGTCAACCCGATTCTCCTTGAAAAGCCACGGCCAAACTAGGAATCGGCTGCGACGAACGCTAGGTCTACCGAGGCAGGTATGAGACGGGCCGCCTGGGCGCGTGACAGCAATTCGGCGACGGCGCGCCGACCGACCTCGCCATAGTCCACAGTGTAGGCGTTCACGTACATCCCGACGAAGCGGTCGGTGCGGTCTGCATCGAGCCCACGACTGAACCCCTGCGCATGTCGCAGCGCCTCGGCGCGGTGCGCGAGACCGTATTCGATGCTCGCCTTCAAGTCGCGGGCAATACCGCGCATCAGCTCAGTGCCCAGGTCGCGACGCACCACGTTGCCGCCGAGCGGCAAGGGGAGGCGCGTCTCCTGATACCACCACTCGCCCATGTCCGCCCAGAGGTGCAGCCCGCGGTCCCCAAATGTGAGCTGGCCTTCGTGAATCAGGAGGCCCGCGTCGGCTTTTCCGGCAGCGACGTAGTCTTCGATGTGATCGAATGGGACAACGACATGGCGCGCCGTGGGTTGATAGAGCCGGAGGGTGAGGAATGCGGTCGTCAACTCCCCGGGGACCGCGACCAGGCGTCCCGAGAGCGCATTGCGCGGGTCGGCCGGGGAAGCCTCGCGGGCGACGATACGTGGACCATAGCGATCGCCGATGCTGGCACCGTGCGCGAGTAGGGCGTAGCGCTCCGCGAGATATGCGTAGGCGTGCAGCGAGACGGCGGTGACCTCCAGCTCGCCCGCCAGCGCGCGCCGGTTCAGGCTTTCGATATCGCCGAGCTCGTGGACATAGCGCCGGTCGCCGGTATCGATCTTCCCCGCCGCCATCGCCCAGAACATGAAGGCGTCGTCGGCGTCGGGGCTGTGGCCGAGGTGGATGACGCCGGGATGCGTGATACGGGAAACGGGATGCGTTGTCACGATCGCCGTGTCCCGATCACCCGAGCCGCTTCGGCCTTAAAACTCGTCAACGCATCCAGATGGGCATCCTGTCCATACTCTGGCCGTTGCTTCGCGATTTCCGCGGGCTCATTGCGCAGGAAATCAGCGTACGCGCGGCGTTCTTCGGGGACGTTGCGCTGCGCCTGGTAGGCGTGCGCGCGCAACACATAGATGAAGAGATGCGTGGGAATCGATTGCCGGATCGTATCGGCCTGCGCGAGAGCCCCGTTTGCGTCCCCACCGGCGAGCTGCAGCAGGCCGACATGATAGCGCGCGTCGGCGTCGAGCGCCGGGAGCTGGCCGTAGGCGCCGAGCGCCATAGGCATGAAAAACTGTACGCTGTCTTGCTTGCCGGCCTCCGCCAGCATCATCACGCGATTGAAGAGCCGATTGGCGCGCTCTTCGGGCGACATCTGCGAGATATCGGGGGGCCGAGCACCACCGCCATTGATTGCGACGGGCCCCGACAGTGCGTCGCCGCGTGTGGGTGAGGACGCCGCGCGCATGGCCACCACGGCGACGAGCGCGCCGAGGGCGGCGCCTGCCAGCGCCCAGGGAAAGCCCGCCCGCCAGCCTGTCGCTCCGGTTGTCGCGATGGCGGCGCCGCATTTGTGGCAGAACCGCGCCGTGGAGGAGAGTTGCGTCCCGCAGGCATGGCAGGTCATGGCTGGAGAATGTAACTCGGGCGGCGAGACTAGCGGGCTGGCGGGCCGCTCGAAAGCCGGTAGAGTAGGGCCCATGGCGGGCACCGAATACGGCAAGCACATGGGGGAGTTGAAGCGCGGCGAGCAACGCTGGGACGTCTATCTCGAAGGTCAGCCCGACACGTCGCTCGGCGCGGTGCGCGGGCGGATCCACTTCGTGAGCGGTCAGTTGCACAAGGTGACGGGCTGGATCTTCCTCGAGTGGCACGAGAAGGATATCCAGGAGCGATTCGGAGAGTTTTCGGCCGTCGAGCTGCTGCATTTCGTGGAAGCGTTGTAGCGCATATGTGGCACTTTTGACCCATCAGTTTGCACATTTCCACATAATTAACGATACGTCAGCCAGTTTTTTCTGCAGTTCGTGCACGGCTTTCTTGACACCACCCTGGTAGGCCCTCTAGCTTCCGCTAATGGCCCGCCGCTTGCAGAGCGTCTCACCGACTCGGGAAGGAGACCCCACTCAATGACAGCAACGCTGGAACCCAGCGTCGGCGCCGGTGCGAAAGCAGCCACCGGTACGTCGCCGGCGGATGTGATCCGCCGCGCCAAGGAAGCAGGAGTGCAGATCGTGGACGTGCGGTTCACCGATCTGCCCGGCACCTGGCAGCATTTCTCGATTCCATTGAAGGAGCTCGAGGAAGACACGTTCACCGACGGCTTGGGATTTGACGGCTCGTCGATCCGCGGGTTTCAGGCAATCAACGAGAGCGACATGCTGCTGCTGCCCGATCCGGCCAGCGCCTTCGTCGATCCGTGCCTGCAGGTCCCGACGCTCTCGCTCACCTGCGACGTCGTGGATCCCATCACCCGCGAGCCCTACTCCCGCGATCCGCGCTATGTAGCGCGGAAGGCCGAAGCGTTTCTGAAGAAGAGTGGCGTCGCCACGACGGCGTATTTCGGACCCGAGGCGGAGTTCTACATCTTCAACTCCGTGCGCTTCGACCAGAACGCGCACGAGGGCTACTACCACATCGATTCGGAGGAAGGGATCTGGAACTCCGGCACGAACGGCACGGCCAACCTGGGCCACCGGCCGCGCCACAAGGAGGGCTACTTCCCGGTGCCACCGACCGACCGGCTGCAGGATCTGCGCTCCAAGATCATGCTGGCGATGATCGCGTCGGGCATCGAGGTGGAAGTCCACCACCATGAGGTCGGTACGGCGGGCCAGACCGAGATCGACATGCGCTACAGCACCCTGACGCGCATGGCGGACCAGGTCATGATGTACAAGTACATCGTCAAGAACGTGTGCGCGGCGAACGGCTACACGGCGACGTTCATGCCCAAGCCGATGTTCGGCGACAACGGCTCCGGGATGCACGTGCACATGAGCCTGTGGAACGGCACGAACAACCTGTTCTTCGACAAGAACGGGTACGCGCTGATCTCGGATTCGGCGCGGTGGTACATCGGTGGGCTGATCAAGCACGCGGCCGCCCTGCTTGCCTTTGCGGCACCGACGACCAACAGCTACCGCCGGTTGGTGCCGGGCTATGAGGCGCCGATCAACCTGATTTATTCGCAGCGCAACCGCTCGGCGATTTGCCGCATCCCGATGTATTCGACGTCGCCGAAGGCCAAGCGGCTCGAGTTCCGGGCGCCGGATCCATCGGCCAACCCGTACCTCACGTTCGCCGCGCTGCTCATGGCCGGTCTCGACGGGATCAAGAACAAGATCGAGCCGCCGAAGCCGATGGATGTAGACCTGTACGAGCTCGAGCCGGCGGAGCGGAAGCATGTGAAGAACACGCCGGGAAGCCTGCAGGAGTCGCTGGCAGCGCTCGAAGCCGACCATGCCTTCCTGCTCGACGGTGGCGTCTTCACGCAGGATCTCATCGATACGTGGCTTGCGATGAAGAAGGTCAAGGATGTGGACGCCGTGGCACTGAGGCCGCATCCGTATGAGTTCTTCCTTTATTACGACGCGTGACCACTAGGGCGGCATGACGGTAAGGGCGGCAGGGTGAACAACCTTGCCGCCCTTGCCGCCTCTGCCGTCATCGCTCATGACAAGCAAACGCGAAATCCTGGACCTCGCGAAGAAGCAGAACGTGTCCTTCCTGCGGCTCCAGTTCACGGACATTCTGGGTGTCAACAAGAACGTCGAAGTGCCCGAAAGCCAGTTCGAGAAGGCGCTGGAAGGCGACATCATGTTCGATGGCTCGTCGATCGAGGGGTTCGTGAGGATCGAGGAGTCGGACATGGTGCTGAAGCCGGACCTCGACACCTTCCGGGTGCTGCCCTATGACGACGAGGGGGGGAGGGTGGCGCGGGTCATCTGCGACATCTACAACCCGGACGGCTCGGCGTTCGCGGGGTGTACTCGCAGAGCCCTGAAGCAACAGATCGCGAAGGCCAAGGAGTTGGGCTACGCGATGATGGCGGGAGTCGAGGCCGAGTTTTTCATCTTCCAACTGGATGCCAAGGGAGATCCGACCACGGAGACGCACGATCGGGGAGGCTACTTCGATCTGACCCCTGTGGACCGGGCGGAAGAGATCCGGCGGTTGATCATCAAGGATCTCACTTCCATCGGGTTGGAGGTCGAGGCGGGCCATCACGAGGTCGCGCCGGCGCAGCACGAAATCGACTTCCAGTACGCCGAAGCGCTGCAGACGGCCGACAACCTCGCCACCTTCCGATTCATCGTGCGCAATGTCGCCTACCGCCACGGGTTCCTGGCAACGTTCATGCCCAAGCCGATCTTTGGCCAGAACGGCTCCGGGATGCACACCCACCAGTCGCTCTTTCGGAAGGGGGCGAACGCGTTCCACGATCCCAAGGCGAAGTGGGAGCTGTCTCCGGTAGCGCTGAACTATATCGGAGGGCTGCTGAAGCACGCCCGCGGCTTCTGTGCGGTGACGAATCCGCTCGTGAACAGCTACAAGCGGCTGGTCCCGGGCTACGAGGCCCCCACCAACGTGGCGTGGTCGATGCGGAACCGGTCCCCGCTCGTGCGCATCCCCGACCGCCGCGGTATCGGCACGCGCTGCGAGCTGCGCATGCCCGATCCATCGGCGAACCCCTATCTCGCGCTTGCGGTGCAACTTGCGGCAGGGATCGATGGGGTGCAGAAGAAGCTGACCCCGCCCGACCCCGTGAATAAGAACATCTTCGAGATGAGCTTTCGCGAGCGCCGGAAGTACCGCATCGACGAGCTGCCCCGCGACCTGCACGAGGCGCTCGACATGCTCGAGAAGGACGACGTCATCAGGGACGCGCTCGGCCCCCATATCTACGAGCGGTTCGTCGAAGCCAAGCGTGAGGAATGGCAGGAATACATCGGCCGCGTGAGCGAGTGGGAGGTCGAGCGCTACCTGGCCCAGTACTGAACGTCGCCCCCCCGTCCCCCCCCTTTCCCTCCCCGTCCCTGCTGGCACAGTGTATGCACATTCGTGCATGTAATGCACGAATCAAGCTCCATACTGTGCAGCACTGGTGCGGTAGCAGTTGCAGAGTGTAGGCAGATTTGTGCATATTATGCACGAATCCACTGACACCACGAACCTTCGAG
>QHUE01000169.1 GCA_003221825.1 Gemmatimonadota bacterium | reverse complement strand
GTGGCGCAACTGGGTCACGGCAATCCCGCGCTGATCCGTGCGCGAATTCTCCAAACGGCGGACGACCTTGGCGATCCCGGGACTGACCCCTACTATGGCAAGGGCCGGATCAACATCGCGCGGGCATTGGGTGTGCTGCCTTGATTCGGACCGCGATCGACGCAATCAGATCGGTCGGAACAAGTCGGCCAGCTCGAGCGTGAAGGGCTGGCCGGCGCCCGCCGGATGCCACACGAGGCGTTGGCTCTCGACCGTGGGAAGCTCCGCATCCGGCGTCCACACCTCGACCCGCTGCTCCTCACCGTCCACGATCCAGTACAGTGGGACTCCAGCCTCCTGGTAGCGGCGCCGCTTCGTGAACCGGTCGGCGCGCGCCGTTGACGGACTCAGCACCTCGATCACCAACAGCAGCGACCGGAGACGCGTCCAGTCACCAGTCCGCGCTTCATTGGGAGGGATGACGAACACGTCAGGCTGCACGAGCACGTCCCGACGCCCCCAGGAAATGTCGGCTGGCGATGTGAGCACGATGCCGACCGGCTCCTCCGCCAGGTAGTTGCCGAGCGCGACGCTCGCCCGTGTTGCCAGCAACTGGTGATTCAGCCGAGGGGCCGGTGTCACTAACAGCTCGCCGTGGACGACTTCGTAGCGATTGCCGTCGTCGGGGAGCTGACGCACCATCTCGGCGGTCCAGTAGATCGGCGCGGCCATGCCCATAGTATCGGCTCCTCGGCGCGGGGTGAGCAAATCCAAAGTCCGCTGTCCTGCCATTGGACGAGGGGCCAGTGTCTCGCCGCGATGCAAGTTAATGACGGGTGGCAGTCTATGCAGTAGCTTTGCGACGTGACCAGCCACCGCTACCCGAGCAGCCACGTCTTCTACCGCAAGCTCGGCTACGAGTACCCCAAAATCGTCCGCGGCGAGGGGTGCTGGCTCATCGACGAGCGCGGCAAGCGCTACCTCGACGCCGTGGGCGGCGCCTACGTTGCCAACATCGGGCACTCGAACCCCGAGATCGCCGCCTCGGTCGCCGAGCAATGCCGCCAGTTCGGCTACCTCTCCGGCACCATGTTCACGCACGGGCCGGTCGAAAACCTCGCCGACGAGCTGGCCGGGACGCTCCCCGGCGACCTCTCCAAGCTCTACTTCCTTTGTAGTGGGTCGGAGGCGGTCGAGGCCGCGCTCAAACTGGCGCGGCAGTACTGGATCGAGCGCGGCCGTCCCGACAAAAACCGCATCATCGCGCTCGGCCCCGGCTATCACGGCAGCACGCTGCTCGCCCTCTCGGCGTCCGCGCGGGAAGCCTACAAAGCGATGTTCCGCCCCTGGCTCGTCGACGTGCACCGCATCCCGGCTTCGTATCCCTATCGCTGCGAATGCGGCGGCCAGAATGCATCCTGTCCCGTCTGCAGCGGCAACGTGTTGGAAGAAGCGATCACCCAGCTCGGCGCCGAGAACGTGGCGGCGTTCATCGCGGAGCCGGTCGGCGGCTCATCCACCGGTGGCTCGACGCCGCGTCCCGAATACTTCCGCCGCGTGCGGGAGATCTGCGACCGGCACGACGTGCTGTTCATCGCCGATGAGGTGCTCGTGGGCGTCGGCCGCACCGGCACGTGGTGGGCGATCGAGCCCTACGGCGTTGCGCCAGACATCATGACGTTGGGGAAGGGCATCTCCGGCGGGTACGCGGCGCTGTCGGCGATTGCGGCGCCCGAGAAAATCGTGGACGCGATCGCCAAGGGCTCCGGCACCTTCATGCATGCCCAGACATTTTCGCATCACCCCGTCGCCTGCGCCGCCGGTGTCGCCACGATGCACTACCTGAAGAAGAACAAGCTGGTCGAGCGCTGCGCCAAGATGGGACAGGTCTTACACCAGCAGCTTGATCGCGCCTTCGACCGCTTCGGTACCGGAGTTCGAGAGGAACACGCGCTTCTTGCTCGGCCCGGGCGCGACCTGCGCGAGCCGTTCGCACAGCGCCGCGAAGCTCTCGTAGTAGAAGTCGCTGCCGCAGATATGAAGGAAGCGCGCCGCCGCGTCCTGGACCGCTTTGCCTCGACGTCCTATCCCAAGGAATACGCGCTCGCGGTGGCCCGCGGGCAGGGGCCGATGGTCGAAGACGTCGACGGCAATCGCTTCCTCGATTTCATGGCCGGGATTGCGGTCGCGTCTACCGGCTACGGGCATCCAAAAGTCGTGAAAGCCGTGCAGGATGCGGCGGCACGCTTCCTTCATATCTGCGGCAGTGACTTCTATTACGAGAGCTTTGCCGCGCTGTGCGAGCGGCTCGCGCAGCTCGCCCCGGGTACGAGTAAGAAGCGGGTGTTCCTGGCCAACTCGGGGACCGAAGCGGTGGAAGGGGCCATCAAGCTGGCGCGACATTCCACCGGCCGGCCGGCGATCATCGGCTTCCTCGGCGCCTTCCACGGCCGGAGCTACGGCGGCTTGAGTCTCACCGCGAGCAAGGCCGTGCAGCGCTCGGGCTTTGCGCCGTTCCTCCCCGAAATCCATCACGTGCCCTACGGCTATCGCTATCGCTGCGAGTACTGCCGCGGCGAATCGGAATGCACGACGCGGTGCACGTCGTGGATCGAAGAGGAGCTGTTCGTCAAAAAAGTCCCGCCGGACAGCGTGGCGGCGATCTTCGTCGAGCCGATTCAGGGAGAAGGCGGCTACGTCGTCCCGCCGGCCGGCTACCTCAAAGACCTCCGCGCGATCTGCGATCGCTACGGCATCCTCCTCGTCTGCGACGAGGTGCAGTGCGGCGTGGGACGCACCGGCAAGATGTGGGCGTGCGAATACGAGGGCATCGAGCCGGACATCCTGCTGTCGGCGAAGGGGCTGGGCAGTGGCATGCCGATCGGCGCGATTATCGCCAAAGAATCGATCATGAAGTGGCAGCCGGGCGCGCATGGGACCACATTCGGCGGCAACCCCGTGTGCTGTGCCGCAGCGCTCGCCACGCTCGACATCGTCGAAACGGAGCTGCTCCCCAACGTCGCCAAGATGGGCGATCGTCTGATCAGCGGCGCGCGCAAGCTCCAGGACAAGTATGCCGCCATCGGCGAGGTGCGCGGCCGCGGCCTCATGGTGGGCGTCGAGTTCGTGAAAGACCGCACCACCCGCGAGCCCGCGCCCGACATTCCGCACGAAATCGTGGGCCGGGCTTTCAAAAAGGGTCTGCTCCTCCTCGGCTGCGGCAAGAGCTCCCTGCGGCTCGCCCCGCCGCTCGTCGTGGATGAGTACGACGTCGACACCGCTCTCCGGATCATCGACGAGTGCCTGCACGAGATGTCGGACTAGCGTCAAAAGTCATGTCGCTGCAGGACGCCGTCGCGCGCCACGTGCGCGACGGCGACGTCATCGTCATTGAAGGATTCACCCACCTCATCTCGTTCGCTGCGGGGCACGAGATCATCCGGCAACGGCGGCGCGATCTGACGCTCTGCCGTCTCACGCCGGACCTGATCTACGACCAGATGATCGCCGCGGGGTGCGCCAGGAAGCTCGTGTTCTCGTGGGCGGGAAATCCCGGTGTCGGCTCGCTGCACGCCTTTCGCCGCGCGGTCGAAGGCGGCACGCTGGAGATCGAGGAGTACTCGCACTTCGGCATGGTGGCGCGCTTCTCGGCGGGCGCCGCCCGGCTGCCGTTCTGGACGCTGCGCGACTACGCGGGGACCGACCTGCCGCGCGCCAATCGGCAGATCAAGTCGGTGACGTGTCCCTACACGGGCGAAGCGCTCGCGACCGTGCCGGCGCTCAATCCCGACGTGACGATCGTGCACGCCCAGCGCGCGGACGCGCAGGGCAACACGCAGATCTGGGGACTGCTCGGCGTGCAGAAAGAGGCGGCATTCGCGTCGCAGCGCGTGATCGTGGTGGTCGAGGAGCTGGTGGACGAGCGCGTGATCCGATCCGATCCCAATCGCACCTTGATTCCGGCCGCGATCGTGTCGGCGGTCGTCGTCGAGCCGTGGGGCGCGCATCCGTCATACGCTCAAGGGTACTACGATCGCGACAACGACTTCTACGTCGGCTGGGAAACGATCTCGCGCGACCGCGCCGAGCTCGCGCACTATCTCGACGAGTTCGTCTACGGCGTCCAGGGCCGCGCCGAGTACATGGCGAAGCAGCCGCGGTTGCTGGAGCGGCTCAAGGCAGGTGAACAGCGCTGCGCCGGAGTCAACTACGGCTTCTGACTACTCGCCGGACGAGATGATGGCCACCGTTGCGGCCCGGGAGCTCGCGGACGGCGAGGTCGTGTTCGTGGGCATCGGCCTGCCGAACCTCGCCTGTAACCTGGCGCGGCGCACCCATGCGCCGAATCTGGTTCTGATCTACGAGTCGGGAGCGGTGGGGGCGACGCCCTCGCGTCTTCCCGTCTCGATCGGCGATCCGGCGCTCGTCACGGGGTCGCTCATGGTCTGTGGCATGGCGGATGTGTTTCAGCTGTTTCTGCAGAACGGCCGCATCGAAGTCGGCTTCCTGGGAGGCGCGCAGGTGGATCGGCGTGGCAGCATCAACACGACCGTCATCGGCCCCTATCAGCGGCCCAAGGTGCGGCTCCCCGGCTCGGGCGGTGCCGCGGAGATCGCGATTCACGCGCAGCGCATCCTCATCGTCGCGAAGCTCTCCCCGCGCGCATTTCCCGAGCGCGTCGACTTCGTCACGAGTCCCGGCCAACGCGTCGCGAAGGTGATCACCGACAAGGGCGTGCTCGAACGCGATGCCGCGAGCGGCGAGCTCGTGCTGGCCGGCCTGTATCCCGGCGTCGAGGTGGCGGAGGTGCGAGCCGGCGTGGGGTGGCCGCTGCAATCCCGGCCGCGCCTGGGCCGGCTCGACCCGCCGACCAGCACGGACCTGCAGTTGCTCCGTGAGGTCCTGGACCCGCAACGGTTGTATCTCAAATCATGATTCTCGCACTCGCGCTCGCGCTGCAGGCGAACACCGATTCCCTGGCGCTGCAAGTCCGGCAGCTCGCCGACACCTACCTTACGGCGTACTTCGAGCAACATCCCGACGAAGCGACGCTGGACGGCGTCGCCAATACGCGCCACGACCGGCTGCCGGATAACTCGCCCGAGGCGCTGGCGCGCTGGCGCGAGCGCGAAGACGCCTGGCTCGCGGCGCTGAAGAAAATCAATCCCTCGCGGCTTGCGGCCCGCCCCGAAGGCATCGCCTATGGGATCATGCGCGACGCGATCGAAGGCTCGATTGCGACGCGCGAAACGTGCAGATCGTGCTGAACCAGATCGACACGCTCCTTGCCACGCCGGTCGAACAGTCGCCGCTCTACGATCCCGCGCGCCGCGACTCGACGCCCGGGTTCGGGGCCGAGCTCGCGCAGCTCATCGAGCAGGAGATCATCCCGGCGATGCGGCGCTATCGCGAATTCCTGGCCGCCGAGTATCTCGGCCGCGCGAGAACCGAGATCGGCGTGTTTGCCAACCCGCACGGCATGGACTGCTATCGTGCCAGCATTCGCGCCGCCACCGGCCTCACGCTCGCGCCGGATTCCATCCACAACCTCGGGCTCGCGACCGTCGAGGAGCTCGAGGACTCCATGCAGGTGATCGCGATTCGGTCGTTCGGGACGAGCGACGTCTCGAGGCTGCTGGAGCGCCTGCGGTCGGATACCGCGTTCACGTTCCATACGCGGGAGGAGATGCTGGCACGCGCGCGGGATGCGCTCGAGCGGGCGCGCGCCGCGATTCCGAAATGGTTCGGTCGGTTGCCCCGCGCGCCCGTGGTGGTCGAGTCGTACCCGGCGTTTCGCGAGCGCCAAAGCGTGGGCGAGTGGAATCCTCCGGCGGAGGATGGCAGCCGCCCGGGCATCTACTACCTCTCGACCTACGATCCGCGGCACAAGGCGCGCGCCGACCTCGAGCCGTTGTCGTTCCACGAAACGATCCCCGGGCACCACCTGCAGGGCACGATCGCGCTCGAGCGGGGCGACACGATCCCCGCCATCGCGCGCTACTTCTGGTCCCCGGGCATGGGAGAGGGATGGGCCGAGTACGCCGAGCAGCTCGCCGATGAAATGGGCCTGTACTCGTCCGACACGGCGCGGTTCGGCATGCTGGCCGACATGACGCTGTCGGCGTCCTTGCTGGTCGTCGACACGGGCATCCACGCGCTCGGATGGACGCGCGAGCAGTCAATCGACTACATCCGGGAGCACACCCACGTGCCGTTGCTGCGGGCGGAAGTCGGCGTCGATCGCTATCCGGTTTGGCCGGCGCAGGGTTTGTCCTACGGACTGGGCCGGCTGGAGATCCGCCGCCTGCGCGCGTTCGCGCAGCGCACGCTGCGCGGGAAATTCGACATCCGCACCTTCCACGACCGCGTGCTGGAAAACGGCGCGGTGCCGCTCCCGATGCTGCGCGCGGCGATCTATCGATGGCTCGACGCCTCGCGCTGATCGTTGCGGCGATTGTAGGGGCGCAGCATGCTGCGCCCCTACCAATCACCGGCGGCCTGCAGGCACAACGGGCGCCGGTGTTCAAACAGGTCGATCTCCCCCACGCCTACTACTGGCGCGAGATGTATGTGCCGCAAGTGACGAGCGGGCCGAGCTCCGCCACGTGGTCGCCGGACGGGACGGAGCTGATCTACTCGATGCAGGGCACGCTGTGGCGCCAGCGCATCGACTCGCCGGTGGCCACGCAGCTGACGTCCGGCCCCGTCTATGACTATCAGCCTGATTGGTCGCCCGACGGCCGATCGGTGGTGTTTGCTCGCTATGCGCACGACGCGATCGAGCTCGAGCTGCTCGACCTGGCGTCGGGGACCGTCACGCCGCTCACGGCCAACGGCGCCGTCAACCTCGAGCCGCGCTGGTCGCCCGATGGCACGCGCATCGCGTTCGTGTCGTCCGTCTACAACGCGCGCTGGCACATTTTCGTCCTGAGCCCCGCAGGGCGCGATGTAGGGGCGCAGCATGCTGCGCCCCTACGGATTACCGAAGACACCGACAGCAACCTGCCGCGCTACTACTACAGCAAGTGGGATCACTACATCTCGCCGACGTGGTCGCCGGACGGCAAGGAAATCATTCTCGTCTCCAATCGCGGGCACATCCACGGCAGCGGTGGGTTTTGGCGGATGGACGCGCGCGCCGGTGCACCGGGGGGGCTCCGCGAGCTGCGTTACGAGGAGACGACCTGGAAGGCGCGCCCCGATTGGTCTCCCGACGGCACCCGCGTCGTCTACAGCTCCTACCTGGGCCGGCAGTGGAACCAGCTCTGGCTCATGACGAGCGAGGGCGGCGACCCCTTCCCACTGACCTACGGCGAGTTCGATGCGACGGCGCCGCGCTGGTCACACGACGGTAGCCGGATCGCGTTTGTCTCCAATGAAACGGGAAATACGTCGCTGTGGGTGATGGGAATCCCAGGGGCGTCCAAACGGCGTGTAAGGGCGTTGGAAAGGCGTTACCACGATCCTGTGGGATCGCTTCGCGTAACCGTCGTCGATCGGGCGGGCCGGCCGCTCTCGGCGCGGATTTCGGTGACGACCGCTGAAGGGCGAGGTTACGCCCCGGATAATGTCTGGCGGCACGCGGACGAAGCGTTCGACCGATCAGAACGTCAGTTCGAGTATCCGTATTTCCATACTGATGGGAGCGCCGAGCTCACGGTTCCGGCCGGCGTGGTGCATATCGAAGCATGGCGCGGGCCCGAGTTTCAGGTTTTTCGTGCCGACGTGAACGTGCCGACGGGTATTCGTACCACGCGCCGGATAGTCCTCGAGCGCGTGGACAATCTCCCCGCACGTGGTTGGTGGAGTGGCGATGTGCACGTGCACATGAACTACGGCGGCGCCTATCGCAACACGCCGCCGCATCTCGCGTTTCAGGCGCGTGCCGAAGATCTGCATGTCGTCGAGAACCTGATCGTGAACAAGGAGCAGCGGATTCCGGATATCGCCTATTTCCGAACGGACGCCGACCCGGTCTCCAGCGCGACGTTTCTGCTCCGCCACGCGCAGGAGTTTCACACCAGCGTCTGGGGCCATATGGGACTGCTGGGCCTCACCTCGCACTACCTGCTCCCCGAGTACGCCGGCTATCCCAACACCGCCGCCGCGAGTCTCGCGCTGACGAACGCGACGGTCGCCGATCTCGCCCACGCGCAAGGTGGGCTGGTCGGCTACGTGCATCCGTTCGACACGAGGCCCGATCCCGCGGACACGACGGCGCCGCTGTACTACGAGCTCCCCGTCGATGTCGCGCTCGGTAAGATCGATTATCTCGAGGTTATGGGATACTCGGACCACCTGATCACGTCCGAAATCTGGTATCGACTGCTCAACTGCGGATTCCGGTTACCGGCGGCGGCCGGAACGGATGCGTTTCCGAACTTCGCAAGCCTGCGGGGACCGCCGGGCCTCGTGCGCGTGTTCGTGCACTCCGGGGTGAAGCTCGATCACCAGCGCTGGCTGGCGGGTCTCAAGGCGGGACGCACGTTCGTGACGAACGCGCCGTTGCTTGAATTCTCAGTCGCCGGCCATGCAATTGGCGACGAGATCAGAATTCCGTCCGGAACACATCAGCTCAAAGCGGTCGTCGGCCTGCGATCGAACGTCCCGATCGATCACCTGGAAATCATTGGGAACGGGAAGATCGTCGCGACCGTGCCGCTCGACACGAGCCGGATGACGGCCCACGCCACCGTGGGAGTCCCGGTGAATGGGAGCGGGTGGTACGTATTGCGTGCCTACAGCGATCGCGCCGAGACGCCCGTGCTCGACCTGTACCCGTTTGCGTCGACGAGCCCCATTTACGTGCGCGTCGGCGACCAGCCGGTGCGCTCGGCCGAAGACGCCCAGTACTTCGTGCGGTGGATCGACCGCGTCGAGTCTGCCACGCGGGCCAGCGCCGCGTGGAACACGCCGGCGGAGCAGGTCGGCGTTTTGCGCATGCTGGCCGAGGCTCGGGCGGTGTTCACCAGATACTAGGCACCTTCTCCTTCGGCCGAACCATCGGGTCCCCTTCCTTACAGCCAAACGCCTGCGCGAACGCCGCGATGTTCGAGAGCGGCCCATTGATCCGCCACCGCTCGGGGGCGTGGGGGTCCACCGTGACGCGCGTGCGCAGCCGCTCGGGCCGGTCGTGCCCGCGCCAGCTCTGTGCGTAGGCGATGAAGTAGCGTTGCTCGGGCGTGTAGCCCTCGATCAGCCCCCCGCCCGGACGACCCTCCCGCGCGAGCCGGCTTTCGAGCGCGTCGTAGGCCGTGAGCAGCCCGCCCCAATCCGCGATGTTCTCGCCCTCCGTGAGCTTCCCGTTCACGTGGAAGGTGTCCACCTGGATGTATTCGTTGAACTGCTGCTCGACGAGCGCCGCCTGCTCGACGAAGTGCACCGAGTCGGAGGGCTGCCACCAGTCGCGCAGGTTGCCCCGGGCGTCGTAGTGCCGGCCTTCGTCATCGAAGCCGTGGGTCAGCTCGTGGCCGGCCCAGCTGCCGCCCAGTGAGCCGTAGTTTGCCCCGTCGTCCGCGCTCGCGTCGAATGTCTGTGGCATCAGCGCGCCGGCAGGGAAGACCATCTCGTTCTTCGACGGATCGTAATAGGCGTTGACGGTGGGGACCGTGATGCCCCACTCGGTCGTGTCCACGGGCGTGCCGGGCCGATTCACTGTCCGCCGCCACTCGAAGGCATTGGCCTCGGCGACGTTCAGCACGAACGGCCCCTCGGCGACGCGCAGCCGGGAGTAGTCGCGCCACCGATCCGGGTAGCCGATCTTCTCGCCCATGCGCGCCAGCTTGTCGAGCGCCTGCGCGCGCGTGGAGTCCGACATCCAGGTGAGATGGAGCAGCCGTTCGTGAAATGCCGTGCGGATATCGTCGATCACCGCGCGGGCCCGGGCGCGCGCCTCTGGCGGGAACGTCTTCGCGACGTACGCCTGGCCCAGCGCCTCGCCGACATCGCCGTCGGCCTCGCGGAGGCAGCGCTTCCAGCGGGGCAGGAGCGCCCGCGCGCCGCTGAATCTGGACCGGAACGCGAAATCTTCCTGCACGAACGGCGTACTCAGCCACGGCGCGGCCGACGCGATCGCATGATACCTGAGATACGCGCGCCAGGTGGCGAGCGGCGCGGCCTGCAACAGCGAGTCCACGCGCTTCACGAAGGCCGGCTCGGCGACGTTGACCTTCTGCACCGGCACGCGGAGCCCGATCGCGCGGAAATAGCGTGGCCAGGCGAGCCCCGGTGTCAGGGCTGCGAGCTGCGCGGCGCTCATCGGGTGATCGGTCTTCGCCGGGTCACGCCGCTCCACTCGCGTGAGCGAGCCTCTAGCGAGCGACGTCTCGAGCGCCATGACGTCGGCCGCGGCGCGGCCGGCCGCTGCCGAATCCTGGCCTGCGAGGCGAAACATCTTGGCGACGTGTGCCACGAATGCCTGCCGCGTCGAGTCCGATGCCGCACCCTGCGCGAAGTAGTAGTCCCGGTCGGGGAGCCCGAGGCCGCCCTGGTACAACCACGTCAGATAGTGCAGCGCGTCGTGCGGATCCACGTCGGGCGAGTAGCGGAACACGACATTGACGCCGAGGACTTGGAGCTTGGCGATCTCGGGAACGAGCCGGGCACGCGTGGTGACCGAATCGATGCCGCGGAGCCAGGGCCTGATCGGCGTGGCGCCCGCTGCCTCGATCGCCGTCGAGTCCATACAGGTGGCGTAAAACGTCCCCAGTTTGCGGGGCGTGCTGTCGGCGGGGAAACTGCTCCGATGCGCGGCGGCGGCGTCCAGCACCGAGCGCACGACCAGCTCGTTGCGATCGCTCATATCTCGCGTGACGCCCGAGGAGGCGTATGCCGCCGGAATCGTGTCGTGCGCGAGCCAGGCGCCGTTGGCGAACTGCGAGAAATCGGTGCACGCCGCCACCGTCGTATCGATCCAGCGCACGTCGACCACCTTCAGCGGCGGCCACTCTGCGGGGGGGGCGGGGGCGGGGGCGGGGGCGGGGGCGGAGGTCTGGGCGGTGCTCACGGCGGGCAGGACGGCGAACAGCATCAACACCAACGAGGCGCGCGACATCGGCACGAACTCCTGATTGAGGAGAGGACGCCGAATCCTACCGCGGCGTGAAGGCCTCGTCAAAAGACGGCGCGGGTGCGGGACTCTGGCGGGTGCTCGTGCTAATCACCGCCTGGTTCTTCTCACCGAGCCGCTGCACGGCGTTTTCCCGCTCGGTCTCCTTCTTATAGACGGCGGCGATGGCGCTGCCCGATCCGCACAGGCGCACCCACACCGGCCCCGTCTCGGCGACGCGTTCAAACAGGGAACGCAGCTCCGGACGTTTCCCGAACACGACCGTCTCGAAGTCGTTGCCGCCCAGCCGTCCGATGCTGCCCCAGGTGCTGAGCGCATCCGGATCGAGGGTCACGGGACCGCGCGGCGCCGGCGTGCGATTCTGCTCGTCCCACCACGCGTACGCGTCGGGCGTCGCCACCTGGATTGATGGGACCGCGAGCAGCACCGGGGACGACGGGGGCGCCGGCAGCCGGAACTGTCGCTCGCCGCGTCCCCACGCCACCGCGAGCGCCGCGCCGCCGGCGAAGAACGCGACATCGGCGCCGAGCTTCGCCGCGAAGTGCAGCAGCTCATGCCGCGGCACGGCGTTGCCGGCCAGCGTGTTCACCGCGTGCAGCGCCGCGGCCCCATCGCTCGACCCGCCGCCCAATCCGGCCCTCACCGGAATTCGTTTCGTGAGCTTGATATGGACGCCGAAGCGATTCCCGGTGGCCTCGAGCACCATGCGCGCCGCACGCACCGCCAGGTTCTCCTCGCTGGGGCCGAGATCCGGTCCGTCGACCTCGAGCGTCACGCCGGCGGCGGTACGCCGCACGACGAGCTCGTCGGCCAATTCCAGCAGCGCGAAGGCGGTTTCGATCTGATGAAAGCCGGATGATTCGCGCGCGAGAATGCGCAGGAAGAGGTTGATCTTGGCGTGTGCCAGGACGCGCAGCGCGTCGCTCACGCGCGGCTCCCGCGAGCGGCCGTGCTCAGCTCACCCAGCCGCAGGTGCAGGCGTGACAGCGACCACAGGCCGAGCAGCGTGATCGGGATGAAGGTCGTGAGGTGATAGGTCAGCGCGTACGCGACGGCCAGACTCGAGTCTACGCCGTACAGCCGCAGGGTCACCAGGGTCGCGGCTTCGAACACCCCGCCGTACCCGGGTGTCGAGGGAATGGCCACCCCAAAGCCGATGATGCCCTGCAGGAGCAGCGCGGCTTCGAGCGGCACGTCCAGGCCGAAGGCGCGAAAGCAGATCGCGAACGCCGCGGCGTTCTTGATCCAGAGTACCATCCCGAGCAGCAGGCCGAACAGCACCGCCGTCGCTGCGGCTACGCCCGAAAGTGATCGACCGCCGACGAGGGCGTGAGCGGGGAAGGACGGCGCGGCGATCGCGACGGCCATCAGCCCCAGCATGACCAGGGCGTCGAACACCCGCTCGACGGCGATGGTGCCGAGCGCCGTCGTGAAGCGGACCGGTAGCTGGCGCGCCGCGACGTACGCGCGGGCGACTTCTCCGGCGCGGGCCGGCAGCAGGTTATTGGCCATGAAGCCGATCGTGGTGGCGTGCCACAACGCCAGCAACGGAAAGGGACGGCCGTCGGCATCGCGCAGGATCAGACGCCAGCGGAGGGCGCGCACCGGAAACGTCACGGTGGCCACGACGACCGTCAGCAGCAGTAGCCACCCGTTCGCATGGTGCGCGTAGTTCCAGACCTGGCGGGGATCGCTTTTATACAGCACCCACACCAGCAATGCCGCGCTGATGGCGAGCCCGATCAGCCAGGCTCCCCTCCAGCGGTTTTTCTTACTCGGGTTCGATGGCGAGGACAACGAGATCGCAGACTTCGTCGATGATCGCGCGGAGCGCGTCGCCGCTCGTGCGCTTCGCCGCTTCGCGCAGCTCTTGCGCGCGCCGCCGGGCACTGGCGCCCTTGTAGAGCAGGGTCCGGATGTCGACTGGCTCGTTCCCGTTCCCCCCCGGCGCCGCTCCGGCGTCAGCCGAGAATCGAGATGATGCCCCGCCGATCAGCTCCTCGAGCGACGCCGGTCCCACGCCGGCCGCGACCATCTGTTGATACCGCATCCACGTGCCCGCGATGTCCGTCGATGACTCTGCGCCGATCGAGGTACGCACACGATCGGCTGGCGTGGTCGGTGCGGCCGGGGCCGGAGACTGTGGAGGTTTGGCGCCACCGAGCTGGCGTACCGCGAGCGTAACACCGGCGAGCGCTGCGGCGGTCGTCGTCTCGTTGCCACTCCCCGACGCCGTGAGAATCTCTCCCGCCTTGCGCAGCTCGGCGGCGAAGCGCGCCGGCTGGTTCACCGCGATCCCGCTCGTGACCGCCTCGCGCGCGGCCTGTGCGAACTCGGCCACGCGCTCGGCGACGGCGCCCCCACCGGTGGAGCCCAGCGCACGGAACGTTCCCGCGAGCGTATGGGCGCGCAGCTCGCGCTGCGTCGCACTCGGGGCGCGCTCGAGCGAGTCGGCGGCCTGCCGCAGATGCTCCCCATGGCTCACCAGCTCGAGGCGTCCGAGCGTTGCCGGGCGCGCACTCTCGCCCGCCCCTGCGGGTGGCGTGCCGCGCCGCACGATCGTTCCCACGGTTTCGATGGGGACGATGTCGGGCTCGCTGTCCATGAACTGCACGAGCAGCCCGGCGAATTTCCGGAACTCCGCGCTCTCGGGATCGGGGCGGCCGCGCTCGGCGACCTCGCGCGCCGCATGCGCGATCGACGTCGCCGCCATCTGGAACAGCTCGGCAATCGTGTCTCCCATAGCGGGAGCGGGTGCGCCGCTGGTGCGGCTCACCTCGTTGATCGACTGCTCGATGCCTTCCAGCAGATCGGGCAGCGGCGGGAGATCGTTCAGCGCCGCGAGGCCGCGCAGCGGCTGCAGCGCCTTGAGCACGTGCTGCAGCGGATCGTGCGCCAGCGGATTGGTTCGCAACGCGCGCCCGGCGCGGTCGAGCGCGCTCGCAATCGCCGCGCCTTCGCGGGCGACGAACGCCCGGGCGCCCGCGTCGAGCCCCATCGCCTCCGCCGCGCGCACCTGGCCCGACGGACGCCCGCCCAACTGCTCGAGCTGGCCGGCCAGTGCTTCCGCCTTGGCGGTATCGGCATCGGTCCAGCTGGCCGCCTTGCGGACAAAGATCTTGAGATCGTCGATCGCCCGCGTAGTGATCTGCTGCGTGGCGGCGTCCCAGGGACGGCGCCCTTCGCGCACGCTGCGCGCGAGCGCCTCGAGCCCCATCGCCGCCCGCGCGATGCCCTGCTGGCTCGCCATGAGCGCGCTGCCGCGCAGCGCGCGCGCCAGGCGGACGAGCTCATCCGCCGCCGGCGGGGTCGGCGGCTGGAGCAGGGCATCGAGCCGGTCGAGGTACTCCCCCGCCTCGAGGGCGAAGAAGTCGCTCATGCCGAGCGGGTGCGGGGGGGGGGCGCCGGGCTGGGTCATCGTGGGGACAAAATAGCAGGTTTTGCTTCGGCGATGAGCGTCCGCATGCGCCGGACCGCCTCTTCCATGCCCCAGAACACCGCGTTGCTGACGATCGAGTGTCCGATGTTGAGCTCTTCGATTTCAGGAATCGCGGCCACCGGCTGCACATTCTGGTACGTGAGCCCGTGGCCGGCGTGCACCGCCAGGCCGATCTGCTTCGCATGGGTGGCGGCGCGCCGCAATTGGTCGAGTGCAGCGGCGCTCCGGCGCCAGGTGTGCGCGTACCGGCCGGTATGCAGCTCGATGGCGGGAACGCCGAGCACTTGCGCGAGATCAATCGTTTTGATGGAAGGGTCGATGAAGAGACTGACGCGCACCCCTGAGTCCTGGAGTCGCGCGATCGCACCGGAGAGACGCCGATCGCCCTTCCGTAACGCGAGCCCACCCTCGGTCGTGATCTCGCGCCGCTGCTCCGGCACGAGCGTCGCCTGAAACGGCTTGATGCGTGCGGCGAGCCGGACGATTTCGGCGTGGGCGCCCAGCTCCAGATTGAGGACGGTGCGCACGCTGCGCATGAGTGCGGTGACGTCGGCGTCCTGGATGTGGCGCCGGTCTTCGCGCAGATGGACGGTGATGCCGTCGGCGCCGGCCCGCTCGGCGGCGGCGGCCGCCTGCACCGGGTCGGGCTCATCGGTCTGGCGCGCCTCACGCAGCGTCGCAACGTGATCAATGTTGACGTAGAGACGCATGCTGTCTTACCTTCGGGTCACCCCGACCACAGGTCTTGCCTCGTGAAGCGACGGGTCGCGATTGTCCTGCTCCTGATTGCCGGCAGCACCGCTTGTGGAACGAATCATGGACCGACGACTCCGGTTCCGCAGTCGATGAACGAATCGGTCACTCAGTTTCTCGCCGCGGTCAAGGCCAACGATCAAAAACGGATGGGGGAGCTGTGGGGCACCGAGCGGGGCCCCGCGGCCAATAGCATGAACGCCGGCGTGCTGCGCCAGCGCCTCGCCGTGATCCAGAAATACCTCGACCACACCGGCTACCGCATCATCGAAGGGCCGCTGCTCGTGCCCGGCCGTGACGACCTGCGGACCTTTCGCGTCGAGCTGCAGCGCGACAACTGCAATCAGGTGCTGCCCATCGACGTCGTGCGCACGCACAGTGGCGGCTGGCTGGTTTTTGACGTGCATCTCGAGAGCGCTGGCAGTCCGGGTGGGCGTTGCCAGCAGGTGGGAACCGGGCCGTAGAGGCGGGCGTTCCACTTACTCAGTCAGCTCCAATAGAATGCCGTTCGTCGCCTTGGGGTGCAGGAACGCGATGCGCCGTCCGCCGGCTCCGCGCCGCGGCTCCTCATCGATCAGCTGGTAGCCGGCCGTGCGGCAGCGTTGCAGCGTGGCGTCGAGATCGGGGACGCGGTAGCAGACGTGATGAATGCCGGGCCCGCGTTTCGCAAGAAATTTGGCCACGGGACTGTGGGGATCGCGCGGTTCGAGCAGCTCGACGTCGACGCCGCCGAAATGCAGGCTGACGATCGTCGCGCCATCGGCGGTTTCCGGCTGTCCCGGCGACAGGCCCAGGACGTCGCGATAGAAGGCGAGCGCCTCGGTGATGCTGGTGACGGCGATACCGATGTGAGCGACAGACGCAGTCATAGAAAGTCAAACTAACGTCTATCGAGGGAGCGTGAAGGGTTATGGAAGTGACGGACGCCACATTTCAGGCAGAAATCGAACAGCATAAGGGACTCGCCATGGTCGATTTCTGGGCGACGTGGTGCGGGCCGTGCCATATGGTCGCGCCGATCATGGAGCAGCTGGCGGGGAAGTACAACGGCAAGGTGA
>QHUE01000349.1 GCA_003221825.1 Gemmatimonadota bacterium | reverse complement strand
AAGGTGGGCTCGGAGATGAAGACGCCGTCGTCGAACACGCGCTTGCCGAACCGCACCCCGATCAGGCGCCAGAGCACGCTCTTGAATGGCGTGCCGTCAAACAGGTGCAGGAAATTGATCGGGTGCAGCTTCCACACCCGCTCGACCCACCAAAAGCGGGAGTCGTAGATAGAGCAAATGGGAGGAGGCGGTGGGCCCAGGGACTCGAAGCAGCGCTCCACTAGGGCGTAGTAGATCGCGGCAGCGACGGCGCTGAACGCGAACAGCGCCCCGGTGAAGGCATGTGAGCTCTGGAGCGCGGCCAGGTCGATCAGCACCATGAGGAAGACGCCAAGCCAGCGCGTCGCGAGAAAAATGCCGATCGTCTGGAGGTTGAAGCGATTCTTGGCGGCAAGGCCACGGCGCAGCGCTTCCCCGGTGCGAAGATGGTCGAATCGGCTATCGCGCTCGACGGACCGCGGGATCTCGAACGGTGGTGAGCCCAGCAGCCCCACCCCTTGGTACGTCTTGCCCTCGATCGGGACCATGACCTTGGTGCCGAGCAGGCAGTTCTCGCCCGTTTTTGCGCCCGCGGGATAATTGACGTAGTTGCCCACGAAGTTGCGGGGCCCCATCGCCACCCGGGACACCCGGAACGAGGTGCTCGAGATGTCGTCATTGAAGACGTTCAGACCGTCGGCGATCATCGTGCCGGTGCCGACGGATGTCAGGAAGGGGTTCGTCGTCGTCACCTCGCTGCCGAAATTCGACCCCGTTTGCACCACCGGAGTGAGGCGCCAACCCATCCATCTCAGGAAGTGGACGATGTACGAGCTGTCACCGAAGAGCAGTGGGAGGAACCGCATCCTGCTCAAGCCCCCGATGATGCGATACATCGAGTAGCGAAAACCGTACAGCGGGTAAACAGTGTCCGGCTTGAGAACCGAGCTCAACACGCGCGGCACAATGCCGATAGCGAGGAGGCCGAGGAGCACGAGGCCGAAGAAGAGGACAAACGAGATCGCCAGCGCCCTGATCACGAGGCCGGTCTCGACGCGCGCTGACACCCAGACCGACAGCATGTCCAGGCCGCCCTCGAGCAGCGGCACATAAATGAAGAGGATGACGAGCAGCGTGAGTGCGCCGGAGACGGTGCGGCGCCACCTGCTCACCCTCGCCGGCGCACGACCCAGGGTCACCGGTCCGATCTCGATCCGGCCGGCTTGGCCGCGGTAGCAGAGGAAGCTCGCCTCGCGGCGGATCACCGTGCCCGCGCCGATCGAGAGCAGGTCGGTGCAGATGGGGATGCGCCGTGAGAGGATCAGCACGCCGCGCCCGATTTTCGCGCCCAGCGCTCGCAGATAGAGTCCGTACAGCGGCGAGCCGATGAAGAGATAGGGCGCGGGGTTCGAGCGGATCAGTGTCTTGACGATCCAGAAGCGGACGTACTCGAGGCTCCAGAGCCGGATCTGCCGCGGCTTCCAGCGACCGATCAGCAGCCACTTCGCCGCGATCGGAATCGCGCACACGACGAGGAATGCCACGGCGCCGAAGAGCAGCAGACGCACCACCCGCTCCACGCCTACGCTTGCGCCGACGAAGAGTTGATAGCCCGCGATGGCCGCGAGCACGCTTAGGTACGAGAAGCCGAGGTAGAAGAGCGCTTGCAGCGCGCCGCAGAGCACATACTCGCGCGGGTTGGTCGGCGTCGGGGCGGGCGGATGGGCGGACCCTAAAGGACTCCCTGACGGTCGTGGGCGGACGGACGGCGCGGCCGCTGCGACCGCCAGACTCCGGATCGTGGGATGCGCGTAGATGTCCTTCATCGAGACGTGGGGCAAGTCACCGCGCTTGCGCACGCGCGCGCAGAACTGCGCCATGAGCAGCGAGTCGGCGCCGAGGTCGTCGAAGAAGTGGCTGTCGACGCTCACCTGATCGATGCGCAGGACTCCCGCAAGCAGCTCGGCGAAGCTTGCTTCGACGTCGGTCTCTATACCTGCGGTCATCGCACCGTCTCGTAGAAGAAGTCCGAAATGCGCTGGTCCTCGCCTCGGGCGACGGCCTGGTCGTACACCCACTTGCCGACGGCCACGTCGAGTACCCCCAGGCCGAAGGGAGAGAAAATGATCGGGCGGCTGCGATTCACCGACTTCTGTCCCTGCATGATCTCGGCGAGGGTGCCGGTCACGAAGTTGCGGTTTCCCGTCAGCTGCGCGGTGAGATGGGGGGAGGTGTTCGCCTTCATCACCTGCTCGACGTCATCCACCACATTCTGCGACCTGAGGAGAATGTCGGGGTGGAGATCCCGCAGCGAGATGTGCAGCACCACGGGGTTGTGATTGAACAGCCACGTATCGGCGATGTGCGGTACCGCCGCGACTGTCGTGAAGACGATCAGATCCGAGCTGCTAAGCAGGTCGGCCACGTGCGGCACAACCGTGACCGTGCGGTGGTGCTCGGGGCGGCACACCGTGCTCTTGAACTTCTCACTCTCGACAGGCGACGTGTCGTAGAGGCGTACGTCCTTGATCGCCCAGCCGGTGCCGACCAAGAAGTCGTACACGTACCGAGCGATGAACCCGGTGCCCACGATGCCCAGCGACCGCGCCTCGCGCGATCGCCCGTTCAACCAGTACGCGGCGAGCGTCGCCGATGCGGCCGTCCGCGCCGCCGAGATGATGGAGCTCTCAAGGATGGCGAAGGGGTATCCGGTCTCGTAGCTGTTCAGGATGAGCACGGCCGACGCACGCGGAAATCCCTTCTGCACGTTGGCGGGATAACTGGCGATCCATTTCAGCCCGGCGACGGCGAAGCCGTCCCCCAGGAAGGCGGGCAGCGCGATGATCCGGCAATCGGGCTTCTCGGGGAAGCGCAGGAAGTAGCTGTGCGGGTTGATCGCCTGCCCCCGCGCATGCGCGAGATAGGCGTGCTCGACGACATCTATGCATTCCTGTCGATGCGCACAGATGACGTCACTGACCGTCTTGCCGTTGATGATGGAGAGCTGGAAGTCCATGGAGTCAGGAGTCCGGAGTCAGGAGTCTGTTGGCCCACGTGGGATCGAAGACCGTGTCGAGATATG
>QHUE01000168.1 GCA_003221825.1 Gemmatimonadota bacterium | reverse complement strand
CAAGGCGGCGGCAGGGGGTGGCGGCAAGGGCATGCGCGTCGCCAACGACGCCGATCAGTTCGCGCAGTCGTTTACGCTCGCGAAGCAGGAGGCGCTCGCCGCCTTCAACTCCGACGAGGTCTACATCGAGAAGTACCTGGCGCGCCCGCGCCACATCGAGATCCAGATCATGGGCGACACGCACGGCAAGGTGATGCACCTGTGCGAGCGTGATTGCTCGGTGCAGCGACGCCATCAGAAGCTCGTCGAGGAAGCCCCATCACCCGCGGTGGACCAGACGCTGCGCCAGGACATCGGCGACTCGGCCGTGAAGCTCGCGGAGGCGATCGGCTACGTGGGGGCGGGGACGATCGAGTTCCTGCTGGATGCCGACGGCTCCTTCTACTTTATGGAGATGAACACGCGCATCCAGGTGGAGCATCCAGTCACCGAGATGTGCACGAACTTCGATCTCGTGAAGGAGCAGATCGCGGTTGCCGCCGGGGCGCCGCTGTCCCTGGTCATGAACGGTCACCGGCTGCGCGGGCATGCGATCGAGTGCCGCGTGAACGCCGAGGACCCGAGCCGGAATTTCCAGCCCTCGCCGGGACTGATCACCGCCTACCATCCGCCCGGCGGTCCGGGCGTGCGGGTGGACACGCACATTTACGCCGGGTATACGGTCCCGCCGTACTACGACTCGTTGCTCGCGAAGGTCATCGTACACGGGAACACCCGGACCGAAGCGCTCGCCCGTATGCGCCAGGCGCTCGACTCGTTTATCATTGAGGGCGTGACTACGACGATTCCGTTCCTGGGCCGGGTCATGCGCCACCCGGACTTCGTCGCGGGCACGGTCGATACGAAATTCCTCGAGCGCGAGCCGCAGCTCCTCAAAGACCCGACATGAAGATCGACGTTTACCACACACCACTCGGCCTCACTGCGGGAGATCTCACCGGCCGAGCGGTTGTCGTCATCGATGTGCTCCGCGCGACGAGCACCATCGTCACCGCCCTCGCCGCGGGCGCCAAGGCGATCGTGCCGGCCGCGAGCTCGGACGAAGTCGTCCGGCTGACCGCGAATCTCGAGAAGAACGGGATCGTGCTCGCCGGCGAGCGCCGGCTGCTGAAGATCGAAGGCTTCAGTCTCGGGAATTCTCCCCGGGAGATGACGAAGGAGGCGGTCGGCGGCAAGACGATGTTTCTGGCCACGACCAACGGCACGCCGGCGTTGGTGGCGGCGCAGGGCGGCGATCCGGTGCTGGTGGCCGCGGCGCTGAATTTCAGCGCCGCCGCCGAGCGCGCCCGCAGTCTGTTTACCGAGCGCGGCGATCTCGTCATCATCTGCGCCGGGCGCGACAAGCAGTTCGCCCTGGAGGACGCCTACACCGCTGGGCGGCTCATCAAGGCGGTGAAAAAGGGCGTGCCGCCCAAGAAGCTCTTGTTGAATGACGCCGCCCAGGTCTCGCTCGACCTCGCCGCCCAACAGGGTGGATGGCAGGATGCCCTCGGCGCGAGCGACGCCGCCCGGCAGCTGGGCGAGGCGGGATTGGGGGACGACGTCAAGTTCTGCGCCAATCCCGATCGCGTTTCGATCGTTCCCGTCTACGCGGATCGACGCATCGCGGCATGAATTCCAAGGCTCGTCAAGAGCTGCTCGGCATTGCGGCCCTGTTGGTGGGGTGGTTTGTGGGGCTGACGCTGTTGCCAGTGGCGTTGACCGGAAGTTGGGGACGGACGATCGGCGGGGCGCTGTGGCAGCTGTTCGGCGTCGGCGCCATCGTCGTGCCGATCCTCGGCGTCGGATGGGCGCTCGCGGCCTTTGAACGGCTGGGGGCGCTCTCCTGGGGCCGTGCGGCGGTGCTCGGCGCCGGCCTCGTGCTCCTCATCCCCTACGGCATAGCGGTCGCGATCGGCCCCGCGTTCCCGCCCGACTACAGCAACTGGACACGTACCGAGCGCCTGGTCGGACTGTTCCCCGGGTTCCTCGCCAACGGCGCGGAGACGGCGATCGGCACAGCCGGAGCCGTCTTGATCGGGCTGTTCGCCTTGTCGGCGCTCGGCATTGTCACGGTTGGGTGGCATCCGCTGACGCTGTTGAGACAGCGGGATGCGAGAAGCGGGATGCGAGATGCGGAGGAACCGACCCGCGATGAGATCCCCGCATCCCGCATCCCGCATCCCGTATCTCGTTTCCCGAAAGCGCCGAAGCCCAAGTCCATCCCGCCTCCCAAACCGGCCCCGCCTCCACCCCCGGGCTCATTGATCCCTCCGATCGAGCTGCTCACGGAAGGGCCGGGCGCGGTGGAAGACGCGGATGCCGCGCAGATCGAGGACATGGGCCGTCGGCTCGTCACGACGCTGGAGACGTTCCGGGTCGGCGCGCAAATCACGCACAAGACCGTCGGTCCGGTCGTGACGCGGTTCGAGCTCCAACCAGGACGGGGCGTGAAGGTCGGGCGCGTCTCGTCCCTGGCCGACGATCTCGCGCTCGCGATGCGCGCGCAGTCGCTGCGCATCGTGGCGCCCATTCCGGGGAAGGCCGCGATCGGCATCGAAGTCCCGAATCCGACGCCCCGCCTGGTGCACGTGCGCGATATGATCGACAGCGCGGAGTTCCGCCGCGCGGCGCGCGTATTGCCCGTCGTGCTAGGCCGCAACCTGGAAGGCGACGAGGTCGTGGACGATCTCACCAAGATGCCCCACCTCCTCATCGCCGGTGCGACGGGGTCGGGAAAATCGGTCTGTATCAACGCGATCATCACGAGCCTCGTGTACGCGCACGGACCGGACAAGCTCAAGCTGTTGATGATCGACCCGAAGATGGTCGAGCTGTCGATGTACAGCGCGCTGCCCCATCTCGGTCTGCCCGTGGTGACGAGCCATCACAGAGCCGCGAACGTGCTGAAGTGGGCCGTGTGGGAGATGGAGCGCCGCTACCGCCTGCTGCACGCCAACCACGCGCGCAACATCACCGATTTCAACAAGAAGGTCGATGCCAAGGCGCCCCTGAAAGGCCCGCGCGAGACCCTCGCCACGCAGGCAGGCATTCAGAAGGAGCTGCCGTTTGATGCCGTCTATTCGGGCGGCATCCTGCCGTACATCGTGCTGATCGTGGACGAGCTCGCGGATCTCATGCTCACGGTCCAGGGCGAGATCGAGACGCCGCTGGCGGTGCTTGCGCAGAAGGCGCGCGCGATCGGCATTCATCTGATCCTCGCCACGCAGCGGCCGTCGGTGAACGTCATCACCGGACTGATCAAAGCCAATTTTCCGTGCCGGATCGCCTTCCGCGTTTCCGCGAAGGTGGACAGCCGCACCATTCTCGATCAGAACGGGGCTGAGACGCTGCTCGGTAACGGCGACATGCTGTTTCTGCCGCCGGGGAAGAGCGAGCCGATGCGGGTGCAGGGCGCGTTCATTTCGACCGACGAGACCGAGCGGCTGATGGAGTGGTACAAGGCCCATGCGGCCGCCGCCGTCGCCGCACCCGGCACGTCGATTGACGAGCAGGTCGCCGCACTCGAGAAAGCCGAAAAAGAAGGGGAAGAGGGAAGGGGGACGGGAGAAGGGGACGTCGGCGATCGCGATCCACTATTCCGGCAGGCCGCCGAGGTCTGCATCCAGAATCAGCTCGGATCGACGTCGCTGCTGCAGCGGCGCATGAGCATCGGGTATGGCCGCGCCGCGCGCATCATCGATCAGCTGGAGCTGGCCGGCGTGTTGGGCCCGGCGAACGGCTCCAAACCGCGCGATGTGCTCGTGGGATTGGAAGAGCTCGATGAGATCGTCACGCCGGGCCGTGAGGGGTGACGCCTCCGCGCGTGGGAATGCACCGGAGCGCGGCAAATTGGTTATCGACTGGCCGCGAACGGGACTAGTTTGTCGCCGTGTCCAGCGGCGTGCACAGCGATCCATCGAATTGGACGGACCCGAGACATCAACGGGGCCTCTGCGGCGAAGAGCAGGCGATGCGGTATCTCCAGAGTCGAGGCTGGGAGGTCGTCGCCCATCGCTTCCGAGTCGGCCGCATCGAGATCGATATCATCGCGCGGCGCGGGGCGCTCGTCGCCTTTGTGGAAGTGAAAGCCCGGAGGGGTCAAGCGTTCGGCAGTCCGTTCGAAGCTGTCACGGGAGCCAAGCGCCGGGAAATCGTGAAGGCGGCGCGAGTCTGGATGGATCGTTATGGGCAGCGTGGCGACGTCTACCGCTTCGACTGTATCGGTATTGTTGACAACAAGTTAGAGCATCTGGAGGACGCTTTTCGTCCCGGATGGCGGTGAGAGATGTTTCGGTATATATTCGGGCCTTCCACACGAGGAGGCTCGCCACCCATGTCGAGGCTCATGGCAATGACCGACGACCGTAAGAAAGCGCTCGCCCTCGCGATCACCCAAATCGAGAAGACCTGCGGCAAGGGGTCTATCATGCGGATGGGCGCCGACACTCCGCAGGTGCGCGTGGCCGGGATCTCGACGGGCGCCATCAATCTCGATGCGGCGATCGGCATCGGCGGCATCCCGCGCGGCCGGGTGACGGAGATCTTCGGCCCCGAGTCGAGCGGCAAGACGACGCTCGCGCTGCACGTTGTGGCGCACGCGCAGCGGGAGGGCGGCGCCGCGGCCTACATCGACGCCGAGCACGCGCTCGACGTCGAGTACGCCAAGAAGCTGGGCGTGGACATCGAGAATCTGCTCGTCTCCCAGCCCGACACGGGAGAGCAGGGCCTCGAGATCTGCGAGATCCTGGTGCGCTCGGGTGCGGTGGACGTCGTCGTCGTCGATTCGGTCGCGGCCCTCGTGCCGAAGGCCGAAATCGAAGGTGAGATGGGTGACTCGCTGCCGGGCCTGCAGGCGCGGCTCATGAGCCAGGCGCTGCGCAAGCTCGCCGGCGCGATCAACCGCTCGCGCACCTCCGTCATCTTCATCAATCAGCTGCGTGAGAAGATCGGGGTCATGTTCGGCAATCCCGAGACCACGAGTGGCGGGCGGGCGCTGAAGTTCTACGCATCGGTGCGGCTCGACATGCGCCGCATCGCGCCGGTTAAGGATCGCGAAGTGGTAATCGGCAACCACGTCCGCGTGAAGGTGGTGAAGAACAAGGTGGCGCCGCCGTTCCGCCAGGCGGAGTTCGACATCATGTTCGACGAAGGCATCAGCCACGAGTCGTTGCTGGTCGATATCGCGGCGGAGGCCGGCATTATCGAGAAGTCAGGCGCCTGGTACTCGTACGGCAAAGAGCGAATCGGACAGGGGCGTGAAAACGCCAAGATGTACCTGAAGGACCACCCGGACATGTCGGCCGAAGTCGAGGCACGCGTGAAGCAGCACCTCGGCGTCAGCAGTGTGGAAACAGGTGGGGAGGGCGGGGAGGGCGGGGGGGGCGGGGGGGGCGCCATCGCCGACGAGGAGAGCGCCGCGAGCGAAGAGTGATTCTCACCGGACTCGCCCCCGATCCACGCCGGCCGGACTATAGGCTGGTCGAGGTGGATCGGGGGCGTTTTGCGTCCCTGCCGGCCGACGCGCTGGCGCTGCTCGATCTCGTTGTCGGCCGGGAGATCGGTCCATTGGTTTTCGAACGGCTGCAGGAGCTCGCGGATCTCGAGGCCGCACACCGCGCCGCGCTGCGCGCGCTGGCGCGCCGGGCTCACGCCCGCTTCGACCTCCGGCGCCGCTTGCTCCAAAAACAACACCCCCCCGCCGCCGTGGACGGCGCGCTCGAGCGGCTGAGTGCCGCGGGACTGCTGGATGACGCGCGGTTCGCTGCCGATTACGCCGCGGCCAAAGCTCGACGCGGCCGGGGACCGGCTCGACTCATCGGGGATCTCCTGGTGCAGGGTGTGGATCGCCGCATGGCAGAGGAGGCCGTGCGCGCGGCCCTCGCGGTCGAAGGCGTCGATCCCGCGGAGGCTGTCCGGGTATTGGCGGAGAAGCGGGCGAGACAACTGGCGGGGTTGCCGCCGACCGTCAAGAAGCGGAGGCTCACCGCGTTCTTGATCCGCCGGGGATTCAGCGGCGGCGCAATCAGGGAGGTGGTCGAATCCCTTAACTCCTAGTTACACTATATTTTACACCCATGAAGTCCGCTGACATCCGCCGCAAGTTCATCGACTACTTCAAGGCTGCACCGCGCGCCCACCGCGAGGTGCCGAGCTCGTTGCTGGTCCCCACCGATGACCCCACCCTGCTCTTCACCAACGCCGGGATGGTGCAGTTCAAGCGCGTGTTTCAGGGTCTGGAACGCCGCGACTACACCCGGGCGGTCACCTGCCAGAAGTGTGTGCGGGCCGGCGGGAAGCACAACGACCTCGAGCAGGTCGGGCACACGGCCCGCCATCACACCTTCTTCGAGATGCTCGGCAACTTCTCGTTCGGCGACTACTTCAAGAAGGAAGCGATCGAGTTTGCCTGGGAGTGGGTGACGAGCAGCCAGTGGCTCGGGATCGATCCGGATCGCCTCTACGTCACCGTGCACCACTCGGACGACGAGGCGCGCAAGCTATGGCGCCAAGTCACCGGCATCGCGGACGCCCGAATCTTCGGCCTCGGCGACAAGGACAACTTCTGGCAGATGGGAGATACCGGACCCTGCGGTCCATGTTCTGAAATCCTCGTCGACATTCGCGGGATACGGGATGCGAGAAGCGGGATGCGAGACCTCGCGCTGGACGCCTTCGTGGCGTTGAGCGACGAAGGGAAGCTGCTC
>QHUE01000167.1 GCA_003221825.1 Gemmatimonadota bacterium | reverse complement strand
CCATGTCGTTCCGGCTGCGGTTTGGCGCGCTGACCACCGCGCGCGCTAGCGATACCACCGCCACCATTCAGTTCGACGCCGCGGGTTTCAACGTGTTCCGCGATCTGTTGGAACAGGGTTCGAGTCACACGGTGGGGTTCACCGACGGCCAGGTGGCGGCAAACGGCCGGACGCGCTGGCATTTCGTGTCCTGGTCGGATGGGGGCGCTATCAACCACTCGATCACGGGCACCCTGGCCGGGGGGACGCTTACGGCGAATGTGGTGCGCGATTTCCTGCTCAAAGCGACCGTGGGGGGCGGGGGCACCGTCCAGGCGGATACGGCCGGCGTCGATCTCACGGCGGGGGTGTTGATTCCCGAGAACCGCACGACCACGCTGACGGCGACCGCGACCAGTGCACCGCTGTTCTGCGGCTGGATCGGCGACACGACCGCCGCAGGCAGCTCGCTGGTGCTGGGGATGCGCCGCCCGTACACCGTCGCCGCGGACTTCGGGTCCAGCCCCGCGATTACATCCGCGGGTACCCGGCCCGATGGCGTCATGGGGGCCGCCTACGCAGACACCCTGCGCATCAGCGGCGGCGGCAGCACCATGGCCTGGGCCGTGACGGGGGGAGCGCTGCCGACGGGCGTGACGCTCGACGCCGCGACCGGACGCCTTTCCGGGTTCCCGCGGCAGGCGGGAAACTTCTCCTATCAGGCGCAGGTCGCGTCGTGCGGCACTCTGAGTCGGACGTTCACCTTGTCGGTGACGGCGCCGACGCTGGCCACGGCCGACGTGACGGCGCAGCTGTTCGGCCCTACGTCGCCGCTCACGGCCGATCAGGTCCGCTATCTCGATTTCCTCGGCAACAACAACGGGGTGTTCGACATCGGCGACTTCCTCGCGTGGGTCAAAGCCACCGGCGCGCCGTTGAGCGCGGCACCGCTCCAGACGATGCAGCGGCAAGGAGGCCCGCGATGAAACGGCTCGGCAGCGTGGCCTTGCTGGCCACCGCGATCGTCTTCGGATTGAGTTGCGGGGGAGAACCGACGATGTCGGGACCCGGCACGTTGAAGGTGCGACTGACCTCGCCGAATTCGGGCATGGATTCGGCGATCGTCTTCACGATCACGGGACCAGCGGCCCTGACGAGCGCCGTGCCCGGCTCTGGGTTCCGGCTATTCCAGCAGCCGCTCGGCGGGACGTCCACGAAGTTCGCGCTCGTCGGGCAGCTCAACACCGGCGCGACCATTCTGACGATTGGCATCCAGGACATCGGCGCGCTGAGTCAGTACAGTGGCACGATCACCGGCGTTGCGCAGCCGAACTATCAGCTGCGGCCGCTGGGCGGCTACGCACTCGCGCTGACGCGTTAGTCGCCCGCTTCCGCTCGCTGGGGTGGCGCTTCCCAGGCGCGCATCAAGTCTTCGTCGAGTGTGCGCCGCAAGTCCCGATAGAACGCGAGGAGCTGCCGGCATTCCTCGGTGAGGGTGGTCGCCCCGCCCCCCGGGCCGCCCGCCCGCGACACGACCATGGGCCGGCCGAGGGCAGCTTCCAGCTGTTGAATCGCGCTCCAGGCTGTCCGGTAGCTGATACCGGCTTCCGAGGCGGCATCCTTGATCGATCGCACCCGGTCTACCGCTTCCAGCAGTCGCGCCTCCCGCTCGCCGATGACGGACACACCGCGCCGCGTCAACGTCACGAGCGCATGGGGAGTCAAGTCGGGGAAGTGCATCCACCCTCCAGCGGCGCGAACGCCGCTTCACCGTCGGGCAACCGCACCGCGAGCAGCCGGGCGCGCCAATCGGCGAGGGCCCAGGTGCTGAATCGCGCCGCGCCGCCGGTATCCGACGCTGAACGAGTCACGTACAACGTGTATGGATTGCCGAGCGCAGTGTCGGCCGTGAAAAGCACGCGCAAATCGATTCCCGTGAGCCGCGTAAACGTGGGCAGGTCGGCGAGCGCGTACGCGCCGCGCTCGTCGGCAATGCGCAGCGTGGCCGCCTGATCCCCGCCGGCTTGCACGTACCAGGGGTTCTTCGGGGTCGCGGGCGCGACACCGGCCGATTTCCACAGCGCCAGCTCCTTGATATGCGTACCGGACGAATCGCCGCGTGAGATGAATGGCGCCCGCGCGGCGGCGATGCGCCGAAACGCGTCCGCGGCCGTCGTGGCTGTGGCGGTGTGCGCGGGATCGACGGGCGGTCCGACGATGGCAAACCGGCTCGCCACCAGCGGGCAGCGCAGCGCCGCGTGTCCGGGGTCGATGAGCAGCCGTTGCTCGAGGCTGGGGGCGTGGGTGATGACGACGTCGAGGTCACCAGCCGCCGCGGACCGCAGGATCGTTCCCGACGCGCCGATAATCACGCGTACCGGCGTCGGCGGATGCAGCGAATCGAGCAACGCCAATGCGCCCGACTGCTCGACGGTCGTCGTCGTGCCGAGGCGCAGCGGCGCGGCTTGCGTCCCACGCGTACACGCCGCGTGCGCGGCACAGATACCGACAACGGCGAGAGTGTGTCGCCCCATGTGGCCATTCCCTCTTGCGGTATGCCCGAGCGGCGAAATCGTTCCAGTCCTTTTTTCGAGTGTCGCAGACGTGCGACATGCGCGCCGATGCCTCACTCCCGCGGATGACCACCGAGTGGGCGATTGCGTTTTGCCGGCGTTCCCTACCCGTCCACCCGTCGCGTGCCTATTTTCGTTGCCGGGGGGCGGTAGCTCAGTTGGGAGAGCACCTGGTTTGCAACCAGGGGGTCGTGGGTTCGAATCCCATCCGCTCCACTCCTTAACGGCACTACTGGGAGGAGCGAGGCCATGCGGACGGCGTGCAGTCTCTTAGCGGTTCTGGCGGTTCCCGGGGTGAGTGCCGCGCAAAATGCGCCTCCAGCGACTCCGCTGCGCATCGCCGCCAGCAGCCAGGCGTCGGTCGAGGTGCACCTCAATGCCCGGCGCATCGGCAATCGCTGGTATGAGGAAGATGCGAGCCTGTCCGGCCCGTCGCGGATCGCCATCGCGTACGGGCAGCCGCACGCGCGCGGCCGCAAGGTCGAAGGCGGCCTGATTCCCGTCGACACGGTGTGGCGTTTCGGCGCGAACGGCCCGTACCATGGCGGAGCCCGAGCCCGCGCTGTCGATTTATCTCGTGCCGGACTCGCCCGATCCGACGACCGGGTACGCCGACCTGCGCGGCACGCTGCGCATCAAGTGGGGGACGACGGAGTTGACGACCACCTGGCGAGTGGACCAGTGAGCGACGAGCGGTATCCCATCGGCAGGTTCACGCCGATCGCCGCGCTGTCAGCGCCCGACCGTGCCGCGTGCATCGAGCAGATCGCCGCGGCGCCCGCGATTTTCCGCCGGGCGGTTGCGGGTTTGAACGACGCGCAGCTGGATACGCCCTATCGCACCGGCGGGTGGACGGTGCGCCAGGTCGCCCACCACCTGCCCGACAGCCACATGAACGCCTATATGCGCTTCAAGTGGGGCCTGACCGAAGACACGCCGGCGATCAAGACCTACGAGGAGAAGGACTGGGCGAAGACGCCGGAGGTGCGCGCGCCGATCGCGATGTCGCTCGAGCTGCTGACGGCGCTCCACCAGCGCTGGGTCACGCTGTTGCGCGGAATGCGTCCCGCGGACTTTGCCCGGACGATCAAGCATCCGGAGTGGGGCACACCGTCGCTCGATACCATGCTCGCGCTCTACGCGTGGCATGGCCGGCATCACACGGCCCATGTCACGACGCTGCGCCAGCGAATGGGCTGGGGAGAATGATGGTCGACTTCGCCGACGACAACCTCGACGAGCAGTTTCCGCTGGGCGATGGCACCGCCGATGCCGAAGGCATTGTGGTCTGCCCTTACTGCGGCGAGCCGAACGAAATCGCCATCGATGCAGGCGGCGGAGCGTATCAGGATTACGTCGAGGACTGTCAGGTCTGCTGCCGGCCGTGGCGCGTCACCGTCGCGTACGACGATGAAGGGAATGCGGAGATCTCCGCCTCTGCTCTCGACGCATGAAGGCGGCCCAGTTTTGGCGTGATGTCCGTCTCATCCTCAGGAATTAGGTCGAAGGATTCTACCCTGGACTCCGGTGTACCAATTAGCATCACATATGCGTTCCCTGCTGCTGGTCGACGATGATGCGAGTATCCGCATGACCCTCCGGGACTTTCTCACCGAGGAGGGGTTCGTCGTGCATACGGCCCGCGACGGGCAGCACGCGCTGCACCTGCTGGAGAAGTTGGACCCGCCCGATCTGATCCTGCTCGACTACAAGATGCCGATCATGGACGGCAAGCAGTTTCTGGGCGTGCTGCGCCGCATACCGAAGCTGCAGGGGATTCCGGTGGTCATTCTATCGGCGGCCACTCGCGAGTGGTCAGGGGCGCACCTCGAGGTCGAAGAGGTGCTGTCGAAGCCTGTCGACCTCGAGGTGCTGCGGACTACGGTGAACCGGATTTTCGCCGAGCGTCTATAAGGCCGCGGCGTACCGCCGGGCCACTTCGTCCCAATTCACGACGTTCCACCATGCCGCGACGTAGTCCGCGCGGCGGTTTTGGTACTTGAGGTAGTAGGCGTGCTCCCAGACATCGAGGCCCAGGATCGGGGTCTTGTTGTCCATGAGCGGGCTGTCCTGATTCGGCCGGCCCGCGACTTCGAGCTTGCCGTTCGAGACGGTCAGCCAGGCCCAGCCGCTCCCGAACTGGGTCGTCGCGGCGTTGCCGAGCAGCGCCTTGAGCTTCTCGAACCCGCCGAACGTGCGCTGGATGGCGTCGGCCAGCGCGCCACTCGGCTCACGGCCGCCACCCTTGCCGGCGGGCGCCATGATCGTCCAGAACAGCGAATGGTTGTGATGGCCACCGCCGTTGTTGCGCACGGTGGTGCGGATGTCGTCCGGAATCGCATCCATGCCCCGCAGCAGCGCGTCGAGGCTCGTGCTGAAGAGCTGGGGGTGCTGGCTCAGGGCGTTGTTGAGGTTCGTGACGTAGGCCTGATGATGCTTGCCGTGGTGGATCTGCATGGTCTGCGCGTCGATATGCGGCTCGAGTGCGGCGACGTCGTACGGAAGCTGCGCGAGGACGTGTCGGGTTTCGGCGCCGGCCGCCGGTTTTTGTTGTGTCACCTGTGCCATCGCATGTCGTTCCTGAGAAGTGTGGTTCTCAAACCCCGCATTGCGCGGCACGGTTCCCTCCATATTTTGGCTGCGCGGACGTGTCCTCTCCCTCTTTCCGGAGGCGCTCGTGGCGGAGTTCCTGCTGCGTTGGCTGCATTATCTGGGCGGCATTACGTGGATCGGCCTGCTGTACTATTTCAATTTCGTCCAGGGGCCATTCATGGCGGAGGCGGATCCGGGGGCCAAAAGCACCGCGACCCAGAAACTCCTGCCGCGCGCGCTGCGCTGGTTTCGCGGCGGCGCGATCCTGACGTTCCTCACCGGTCTCGCGATCCTCGGCAAACGGCTCGGCGAATCGCCGCTCGGCGGGGCCGCGTGGTCGACCCCCTGGGCGATCACGATCCTGACCGGCGCGCTCTTCGGGACGCTGATGTTCTTCAATGTGGTCCTCGTCATCTGGCCCAAACAGCAGGTCGTGATCGCCTCGGCGAAGGCTGCGGCGTCGGGTGGCCAGGCGAATGCGGCGGCCCCGGCGGCGGCACGGCGGGCATTCCTCTCCTCACGCACCAACGTCGTCTTCTCGATTCCGATGCTGTTCTTCATGGGTGCGGCGTCGCACTTCACGCTGCCGGGAGGCGGCAATCACGCAGCGTATTGGGCGAGCGTCATCGTCGTGGCCGGACTTCTCGAGATCAACTCGCTGACGGCCACCACCGGTGCAACCACCAAACCGATCGAAAAAATCCCCGGCGTGATCGTGACGGGCTTCGTGGTGTGGGCCGTGGTGTACGCGCTCGCGCGGGCCTTCCTATCGGCCTGACGGCATAATCGATGGCGTCGGTCACACTCCGCCGGCTGAGCAAGGTGTTCGACGGCGGCCGGCAGGCGTTGCACGAGCTGGATCTCGACGTGCGGGATGGCGAGCTGCTCGTGCTACTCGGCCCGTCGGGGTCCGGCAAGACCACGGTGCTCCGGTGCATCGCCGGGTTGGAGGAGCCGAGCGCCGGTGACGTCGTGATCGGTGAGCGTGTCGTGACGCACGACTCGCCCGCCGCTCGCGACGTTGCGATGGTGTTTCAAACGCCCGCGCTGTACCCACACCTCAGCGTCCGCGAAAACATCGCGTTCCCACTCGAACTGCGGGGCGTGGCCGAGGCGCAGGTCGCCGAGCGCGTCGTCGAAGCAGCGGCGCGGTTGGGGTTGGAGCAGGTCCTCGACCGTTTGCCGGCGCAGCTGTCGGAGGGGGAGCGGCAGCGCGCTGCGCTCGGCCGCGCCATCGTGCGCGGTCCGCAGGCCTTCCTGTTCGATGAGCCGCTGTCTCGGCTCGATGCAAAGTTGCGCGTCGAGCTGCGCGGCGAGCTGCTCGCGCTGCACCGCGCCCTCGGCGCCACGATGATCTACGTGACGCACGATCAGACCGAAGCGATGACGATGGGCCAACGCATTGCGGTGCTCCACGAAGGGCGGCTGCGGCAAATCGGCACGCCCGAAGAGGTGTACCAGCGTCCCGCCGACGTCCACGTGGCGCGCTTTGTCGGCACACCCGGGATGAACGTGCTGCAAGGGCGGGGACGAGGGACGGGGGACGAGGACAGGGTCATCCAGGCCGGTAGCCTGGTGATACCCGTCGAGCTTTCGACCTATGAAGGGGAGCTCCAGGTTGGCATCCGGCCCGAAATCGTGGGGCTCTGCGCCGTCGACAAAGGGGTAGGGAACGCAGACGTGCTGGTCGTCGAGCCGTTGGGCAGCGAGACGCTGGTGCATCTGAACGCCGGCGGCCAACCGCTGGTCGCGCGCCTCCCGGGTTTCGCGGAGGTGCGAGTCGGGACGCGCGTAGGCGTCAAGGTGGACCGCCGTCGCTTGTACCTCTTCGACGCGGCAGGAGCACCGCTCGGATGAGCTTGCGTGGCTGGGCGGCGGGCGCCGCCGGCGCGGCTGCCGTCGCGGCCGCATTGGCGCTCGTCGTGGTCGCGACGGCCCAGCGTCACTACGAGGGCGCGTTCGCATTTCGCATGGCGGGAACCACGGCTGCGTACATCGCGGCGGTGACGCCACCACCACCGCCACCGCCGCCTCCGCCCGCACCCCGCGCGCCGCGCGGCCGCCGGCGCACGCGGCCGCCCCCGCCCCCCCCGGCCCCGCCGCCACCGCCGCCGCTGTCCCTGCCCGCGGCTCGCAGCTACGATCTTCCGTCTCTGCTCACGCAGGCGCGCGCCCTGCGGACGTTGCCGGGCTGGTCGTCGGACGTGGAAGTGTATTTCGGGACGGCGCCTCTGGTGGACGCGACGGCGCCGCCCTTGTCTCCGGAGGATCTGTCGCGTCTCGACGCCGGCGGCCATTGGCTAGCCGGTGCCGCCCTGGTTCCGCTCAGGGACCGCGACGGACAGGAGGTCGTCGGCGCCGTCGCCGTGCGGCCACGACCAGCCCCGCACGGTCCACTGCCCGGCGGCCTCGGATTCGCGTTTCCGGTAGCGCTCCTGGCTGTAGCCGCGGCGGCGGTCACCGCGTTTCGCGAGCGCTCGCTCCGGGGGGGCAGTTATGTCGGTGCGGCGCTGCTGCTGGCGCTCGCGACCTACTTCGATGTGTGGACCGCTGCGCGTCAGAGCACGGACCGCTGGCTCATCGACACACGCCGCTTGCTCCAGGAAGCGGCGACGCGGCTGCCTCCGCCGCGCACGCGTGTGGCGATCACCGAGCTCGCGGGGCTGGTCCGCGATGGCGAAATCGTCGCCGGCGAACCGGCCGAGTCCGCGCCGCGCCGCGTGCGCGTCGATGGCGAGCGGCGGGCAGTGGTCGCGGTGTTGATCGGGTCGCAGCGCTGGATCGAGCTGCGTTCCGTTCCTGCCGAGATCGAGGCGCCCGGGTGGCTCCTCCTGCTGCTGCCGTGCGCGTTTCTTGGTCCAATCGCGATCATCGGGCTGCGCTGGGCCGAACGCACACCGGCCTGGCGCCGCCACGAAACCGCCATGGCGTGGGGGTTCCTGGCGCCGGCGGCCATTCATTTGGCGATTTTCACGATCGGGCCCGCGATCTACGCCATCTATCTCGCGAGCCTGGCGAACTTTCCCGCGCTGGTGCGCGATCCCCTGACGTGGAACGCGTTTGCCAACACCGCCGCGTACGCGCTGTACGTCCCCGTGTCCGTCACACTGGCGCTCGCGGGGGCGCTGGCGGTGCACCGGTTTCGGACACACTGGCGTGGCCGCGTCCTCAGCGCCCTGTTCCTGCTCCCCTATGTCGGGTCGGTCGTGGCGATCGCGCTGCTGTGGCAGGCGATGTATCGCGCCGGGTCACTCGGCATGGGAAGACCAGACTGGCTCAGCAATCCGGGGACGGCGTTGCCCGCGCTGATGCTCGTCTCGATCTGGGCGCACGTAGGTGGCCAGATGCTCGTCTTTCTCTCCGGCCTGCAGGCGATCCCGCAGGCCTACTTCGACGCTGCGCGCGTCGATGGCGGCAGCGCGTGGCGCCGCTTCTGGCGCGTCACGATGCCGCTGCTCCGGCCGGTGACGTGGTTCGTGTTGGTGACGGGTGTGATTGGCGCACTCCAGATGTTCACTCTTGTCTTTGTGCTCACGGCGGGCGGCCCGTTCCCGCCGCATTCGACCGATGTCGTGGTCCATCGCATATACCGGACGGCGTTTGGACCACAGGCCTTCGGCATGGCGAGTGCGCTCGCGGTCATGCTCGCGGCACTGCTGCTGATTTTCAGATGGCCGCAGCTCACGCTCTCACGTCGGCAGGCTGGGCATGCGTAAGCTGCTGCTGTTTGGCGCCGGCGTCGCCATGGTCGCGCCCTTCCTCTATATGGTCTCGGTCTCATTCATGGGCGAGGCTGAGCTGTTGCGATGGCCGCCGCCACTTCTCCCGGCGGCACCGACAATGGGGAATTACACGGCCGCGCTCGAGGCGCTGCCCTACGCGCGTGTCCTGCTGAACACTGCGATCCTCGCCGGATGTGTCATGATCGGCCAAGTCCTCACGAGCGCGGCAGCGGGATACGCGTTTGCCCGCATGCGCTTCCCAGGCCGGGACCGCGTGTTCGCGACTGTGCTCGCGCTGCTCGCCATCCCGGCGATTTTGTTGCTCATCCCTCGCTACCTGATGATGCAAACACTCGGCTGGGTCGATACGTATCCAGGTCTGATTTCGACCGAGCTGGTATCGGTGTGGGGCATCCTGCTCATGCGCCAGACGTTTCTCATGCTGCCCCGTGATGTCGAAGATGCGGCCCGCCTTGATGGCGCAGGGGAGTGGACGCTCTTCTGGCGAGTGACGCTTCCGCTGGCCAAGCCCGCCGTGGCCGCTCTTGCCGTGCTGGCCTTCATGGACCAGTGGCGCAACTTCCTGTGGCCGCTCGTTGTCACGCGCTCAGCGAACATGGAGGTCGCCGAGGTCGCGTTGGCGCATGTGCACACGGCCTACGCCGGCAACTGGCCGTATCAGATGGCAGCCGCCGTCCTGGTGACTCTCCCAGTCCTCGTGGTATGCCTGCTCGCGCAGCGCCATGTGATGCACGGCGTGCACTTCACTGGTGCGCCGGTGCGTCTCTAGCGCCGAGCCGCCGACCCGAACGTCACAGACCAATCGACATTCGCGGTGGTACCGGCCGGCCATTCGATCACGGCGTGCCCGCTCTTGAGTCGCCTCACGGTGCAGGCGACGGCGGACTTGCAGGTCCGGGCGCGGAGCCCGCGGGGGACCGCGATCGTCACGGCGTAGGGGCGGCCGTCGAGATTCGCCGATTGCGCACCGAGCGTACGCGTTGCGGCGTCCCAGCGTTCGTCGGTGATATCGATCGTCCCTTGCACAATGTGTCGCGTCGAGCCGATGATCTGCGGCCGCGCCGCGCTCGGCCGCAGTGCGACGACCAGAGTGGAGTGCGGTTGAATCGTGGCAGCGAGCGTCTGTTGCACGTCAGCCATCGGCGTCTCACCCCAGACGTCGTAGGCGACAAAGCGGGCGCCAGCCGCCGCGATCCCCAGCGCAGCCAGGCTCTGGGCAACGGTACGTGGCTCGTCCTCCCAGTTCACCTTGACTCCGTTGATGAAGGTCTCATCCACGTCATCGACCTTGCCGAGCTCGAGGTGCACCGAATCGGTGGGAGCGGCGGGTAAGGTGAACCGGGTCCGGTACCAGGCGGATCCGTCGTAATCGGGATGCCCGGCTTGCTCCCAGGTGCGAGGCACCGGAATCGTTTCCCACGCATCGTCGTCGAAATCGCGTGCGGCGTACCGCGCGTCGTCGCCGGTGCGAAATCGCCACGGCGCGCGCAACCGGACGAGCGTGTCGCCGGCACTGATGGCGGGGGCGACTTCAGGCTGGTCGCCTTGCGTCCCCAGCGGGTGTGGCGCCGAGGTCGTCCGCGACGCGACGGGGATCGTTTTCTGCAGGAGCGGCAACCGTTCCACCGCAAGCTTGGGAAGATTGTCCGAGAAGACGCACATTCCTCCGGATAGCGCGACGACCGAGGCCCACACGCGCGCTTCGTCGAGTGTAAGTGGCGGCCGCACGACGAGGCAATCGGGATCGTTGAGCCAGACGGAGCGATGGTAGAAGCTGCGGAGGGCGGCGGCGCGGGCGGGTGACTGGATGCCATTCCAGCTCGCGTCCACGTCATCGCCGATGCGCATTCCGTCCACCATGCCGGCGGCGTGCTGCAGCGGAGCCCCACATCCGAGGAGAAAGGCCTCCGTGCCCAGCCCTGCGCGCAGGGCAGAGAGCCCGCTCCGATAGGCTTCGGCGCGGGTGAGTCCGCCGTAGTGCGTCACGCCAGCCGTCGCCCATTCCAGGAAATCGATCTTCAAATAGTCGTAGCCCCACTCGCGCACGACGCGGCGGGCGAGATCATAGAGCCATTGCTGGGCGCCGGGATGCGCGCCATCGAGCGCGAGGATGCTGCCGCCCCACGGTTCGCGCGTGTCCATGACGAGCGGAGTCCCCTCGGGCGGCGGCCCCTTGAGAATCCAGGCTGAATTCGCCCGGGCCACGTCCGACCCTTCCGCGACCGCAAAGGGCGCGATCCAGAGCCCCGCCTGAAAACCCGCCGCGTGAATCCGATCGGTGAGCCAGCGGTGGCCGTGCGGGAACTTGGCGTTCATGTCCCAATCGCCGGCGGCGCGCTGATAGCCGTCGTCGAGCTGGATGTAGCGGAGGAAGCGGCGGTCGAAGTGTGCGGCGCAGAAGTCGACGTTGGCCAGCATGTCGCCTTCCGTGACCGCAGGGCCGAGCTCGTACCAGGAGCACCAACCCGTAGGGACTGTAAGCGCGGCGACACGTTCGCGGTCCACAGATGATGCAGGTGTGGCAGCCGCGCTCAGCGCGGCGAGACCATCTCCGGAGGGGACGTAGGCGATTCGCAGGGTCGCGCCATCGCCGTCGGACCGGACGGGCCGCGCAGGCTGCCACTCGCTCACGGCATCTAAGCTGCCGTCGGCAGCCAGCTTGACTTTCCCTTCGCCCGCCTCGCCCGGGTCCCAAACGGCGGCGATGCCGTGTCCTGCACGAGTCAGCCCGATTGCGCCATAGCTGGTAGCGTCCGCCGGCAGCTGTGTCACGCCACAGGCGCTCCACGATTGGTACCCACTCACGAGCGCCATGAGAGGGCCGTCACCAGGAAGCACCTGTGGCTCAGAAGTTGCGAAGAACCGTATACCGCGGATCGTAGCGAGCACGCGATCGGGATAGACGGTGACGGTGATCGCGCCGCGCGCATCGGAGTCGGATGCCAGGAACTCCGCCTCGATCCACACGCCCGCGGTGGCGCGGCCTCGGATGACCAGAGACTCGCCACCGGGGGGACGGCGGTTCCCCACGCTGACGTCTTCCAAGTCGGCAAGGGTAGCGAGCGTATCGCCGATCCAGACTCCCAGTGCTGCATTTCGCAGCAGCGGGATAGACCGGTCGGGCGCGTTGTACCACAGCGCGAGGCGGCGCTGGTCGTCGAGATCGAAACGCAGGTTACCGAGCGCCCGCCGGGGGCGAGGGCGCTGGACGGGCAGCAACGTTGCCGCACCAGTCAGGAGCATGAACGTGCGACGGTCCATGATACCAATGTTGATTGCGCTGGGAGCTTTGTCTACGACACTCGACGCGCAATCGAATGCCGCGCAAGCGAATACGGCGCGGCGGCACGCGATCGACTTCGGCTTCGTGGCGACCCTGGGTGCGAACTGGCAGATCGAATCAGCGGAGATCGGCTACGTCGTGCGTCCGGCTCGCGGTCTCGCTGCGATCGGCCTTGCGAGCCGCGTCGGAACATTCTTGAACGAGAGCACGATGCTGGGCGGCTCGCAGGGCGTTGTGTTCGCCGCTACACTGTCCGCCCGGACACAGATGAAGTC
>QHUE01000350.1 GCA_003221825.1 Gemmatimonadota bacterium | reverse complement strand
CAGGCGGTCGGGCGGTCGGGCGGCCTGACGAGAGTTTTTGGCGCCGGTTTGACGTCCGCAGTCGCGTTTTGGGGCACCATGGCCTTGTCGATTCCGGACTTCTCCCGCTACGCGCGATCGCAACGCGACCAGGTTGTCGGGCAGGCCGTCGGGTTGCCGGCCACCATGGCGCTATTTGCATTCATCGGGGCGGCCGTCACGAACGCGACCCTCGTGATCTTCGGCAGCCGCATCGCCGATCCCGTCGCCTTGCTGGCCCGCATCGGCGGGCCGCTGATGATCATGCTTTCGATGACGGGGCTGATCGTCGCCACACTCACGACCAATATTGCCGCGAACATCGTCGCGCCGGCCAACGGCTTCTCGAACCTGGCGCCCGACAGGATCAGCTTCAAGCAAGGCGCCATGATCACGGCGGTGATCGGCATCCTGATGATGCCGTGGCGCCTCTACAACAACGCCGCCGCGTACATCTTCACCTGGCTCATCGGCTACGGCGCCCTGCTCGGCCCCGTCGCCGGAATCATGATTGCAGACTACTTCGTGGTGCGGCGCGGTGGGCTGGTCGTGAACGATCTCTACAAGCGGCACGGCGTCTACGAGTATTGGCGCGGGTTCAACTGGCTCGCGATCGGCGCCCTGGCGCTCGGCGTGGTGCCGAGTCTCCCCGGATTCGTGACGGCGCTCCGCGGTGTGCCGGCGAGGGGAGTGTTCGGCACGATCTACAATTGGGCGTGGTTTGTAGGCTTTCTGATTTCGGCGCTCATCTACATCATCGGCATGCGTGTGGGAGCGGGGAGCAGGGAGCGGGGCCCTAAAGGACATGGAGCAGTCGGTGCCACTCTCTGAGGAGCAACTTGCAAAGAATTTCGCCGACATCGCGCCGCCGCTGACGAACGACGCCGCGCTGGTCGACGCGAACAAGTGCCTGTTTTGCCACGACGCGCCCTGTACGATCGCCTGCCCCACCCACATCGACGTCCCGGCGTTCATCAAGAAGATCGCCAGCGGCAACCTGCGGGGCTCGGCGCGCGTGATCCTCGACGCGAATCCGTTCGGGCACTCGTGCGCACGCGCCTGTCCCGTCGAAGTCTTGTGCGAGGGCGCCTGCGTGCTCAATGACCGGGACGAGCAGCCCATCAAGATTGCGCTGCTGCAGCGGCACGCCACGGACTACGTCCTCGAGCACAAACTCAGACTGTTCCAACCGGGGCCGAGTACCGGAAAGCGAGTAGCGGTTGTGGGCGCCGGTCCGGCGGGACTCTCATCAAGACCGGCGTGACCATCGCATCGATCGATCCGCTGCTGTCGCAATACGACGCCGTGTTCGTCGGCGTCGGTCTCGGCGGCACCAAACGGCTCGGCATTCCCGGCGAGGATCTCCCCGGCGTCGTCGATGCCCTCACGTTCATCGAGCATCTCAAGACGCATCCCTATCGCGAGACGACCGTGGGGCGGCGGGTCGTCGTGATCGGGGCCGGCAACACCGCGATCGACGCCGTGACCCAGGCGAAGCGGCTCGGTGCGGCCGCCGCCACGATCGTGTACCGGCGCAGCGAAGCCGACATGCCGTGCTATCACTACGAATACGAGCTCGCTAAGCGCGACGGCTGCGGCTTCCGCTTCAATGCGGCACCGCAGCGGATCATCGGGAATGGCTCAGGAGGGGTCTCGGGACTCGAGGTTCGGACCGACCTCGGCAGCGAGACAATTCCGAGCGACATGGTGATCGTCGCGATTGGACAGGGAGAACGGGACTTCGTCGTGCCGCGTAACGATCCGAGAGTCTTCGTCGGGGGGGACTGTGCGAACGGCGGGGCCGAAATCGTGAATGCGGCGGCGGAGGGAGTGGTGGCAGCGAAACGAATCCATGAAATGCTAACGGGAGGGGATGCTATGTAGGGGCGCAGCATGCTGCGCCCCTACCCATCCCCAACTGCGCGTGGAGGTAGTATGGCTGATCTCAGAACGAACTTCGCAGACATCAAATCCCCGAATCCCTTCTGGCTGGCCTCCGGCCCGCCCACCAACACCTATGGCCAGGTGGCCAAGGCATTCGACCAGGGCTGGGGGGGCGCCGTCTGGAAGACGATCGGCGAGCCGATCATCAACGTGTTCTCGCGCTACGGCTCGGTCGATCTCGGTGCGACACGCATGATGGGCTTCAACAACATCGAGCTGATCAGCGACCGGCCGGTCGCCGAAAACCTCAAGGAGATCGCCGAGGTCAAGCGCAACTATCCGACCCAGATCGTGGAATGGGTGAAGGAAGTCGCCACGATTCCGGTGATCGTGAAGCTCACGCCCAACGTCACCGACATCACCTACATCGCGCGCGCGGCGGTGAAGGGCGGCGCCGATGCCCTGTCCCTGATCAACACGATCAACTCCATTGTCGGCGTCGATCTCTCGACTTTCGAGCCGCAGCCCTCCGTAGCGGGCAAGTCGAGCCACGGCGGGTACTGTGGGCCCGCGGTGAAGCCGATCGCCTTGCATCTCGTGTCCGCGGTGGCCGCGGACCCCAGCGTGAAAATCCCGATCTCCGGGATCGGGGGGATCGCGTCATGGCGTGACGCCGCCGAGTTCATCGCCCTGGGCGCGGGCTCGCTGCAGGTGTGCACGGCCGTGATGCACTACGGCTTCCGGATCGTGGAGGACCTGATCGACGGGCTCTCCACCTGGATGGACGAGCGCGGGCACCGGACGCTGGCCGACGTGCGGGGGCGCGCCTTGCCGCGCGTCACGACGTGGGAAGAGCTCGATCTCAACTACCACCTGCTCGCGCACATCGATCAGGACAAGTGCATCAAGTGCGAGCTGTGCTGGACGGCGTGCGAAGACGGCGCGCATCAGGCGATCCGGCGGCTGCCGCGCGACAATGGCGGCCCGGTCGTGGAGATCATCGAGGAAGCCTGCGTCGGTTGTAACCTTTGCGCCGCAGTGTGCCCCGTGCAGGAGTGCATCACGATGCGCCAGGTGCCGAACGAATACCCGCCCGTGAGTTGGAAGGAATACGCCGCGGGCAAAGGCAAGCTGGCGCCCCGGTCGGAGCACTTTCATACCGCAACTTGGGCTCCCAGCCCCAAGTAACCAGCTGCAAGAAAAGTGTAAGACGCCAAGTTGCGAGCGGCTGCAAGGTGCAAGCTACGAGTTTACAGGAACGCCGAGCTTCCGGATCAGTCCGAAAACGGTACGCGCGCATTCATCTCGTACCGCACTCACCTTGGCAACGTCCTCACTAGACAAATAGTCGAGCCCCATCGCCAAGTCGATAATGGCCTCGATCTCGTCAAGCGACGACCGAGCAATGTCGAGATGCTTCCGAAACTCCTTCGCGCCGCGCCGGCTCGCACCCTCGGCGATGTTGAGGACGACACTCGATGCCGCGCGTCGCCATTGATCGGCGAGACCACTTCGCTCGGACGCCGGCAAGCGGTCGATCAGCGGTTTGGAAAGCAGCGCGAGCGCCCGCGCGTGTTGCCATGCCTTCAGGTTCTTGAAATGGCTCATGACGAACGATGCCGGGGACACTGGCGTCCACCGGCACCGAATCCGTGCGCTGCGGAGCCTTTCCTTGCGCCTTGCACTTGCAGCTTCCAACCACTTGCAACGTGGCGTCTTGTACTTTTCTCGTGCCTTGGGTCTTGAGACTTAGAGCCGGCCTGGTGGCGTGACAGGCGGTACCGTCACCGGCTCTTGCTCCGGAGTAAAGTCTTCTCCAGGATTGATGAACCGATCCTTCTCGAAATTGTATTGCTTGTCGTAGAGCTGGCGATACCGTCCATTGGCCTCGAGCAGCGTTTCGTGCGTGCCGCGCTCGACGATCTCGCCGCCCTCGAGCACGAGAATCTGATCGGCGCTGCGAATCGTGGAGAGCCGGTGTGCAATCACGAACGTCGTCCGGCCACGCCGCAGCGCGCGCAGGCCGTCCTGAATCTTGGCTTCGCTCTCCGAATCCAGGCTCGAGGTCGCCTCATCCAGCACCAGGATCCGCGGATCGGCCAGGATGGCGCGCGCGATCGAAATACGCTGCCGCTGGCCGCCCGACAGCTTGACGCCGCGCTCGCCCACGACCGTGTCGTACTTCTCCTCGAACTGGTCCACGAACTCATCGCAGTGCGCGATGCGCGCGACCGCCTGGATCTCTGCCCGCGTCGCGTGCGGCCGCGCGAACGCGATGTTCTCGGCAATCGTCCCATCGAACAGGAAGTTGTCCTGGAGCACGACCCCGAGCTGCGTGCGGTAGTCGGCCAGCGGCACGGTGCCGAGATCGCGCCCGTCGACGAGCACCCTGCCCCGCTCGGGCCGACTGAACGCCAGCACCAGCCCGATGAGCGTGCTCTTCCCCGATCCGGAGGAGCCGACCAGGGCTGAGGTCGAGCCGGCTCTGGCGTGGAACGACACGTCTTTGAGGACCGGGACGCCCGGCTTGTAGGCGAACGTCACGTGCTCGAACGCGACATCGCCGCGGATCGGGCCCAGCGGCGCGCGCTGCGCGTCTTCGGCGTCCTCGGTCGTCATGCGGCGCAGCTCGTGGATCCGGTCGAGCCCCGCGAACGCTTCGGTGATCTGCGTGCCGATCGACGCGATGTTGATCAGCGGCAGCGCCACGAGCCCCACGAAGAAGACGTATTGGACGAACTGCCCCAGCGTCATCGATCCCGCGAGCACCGCCCGGCCGCCGACGAGTATCATCACGACCGAGATGGCGCCGATCACGAACTGCGCAAACGCGCCGACGCCCGAAACGCCGGTCATCGTGGTCGCCACGTTGCGGAACAACTTGTGCGCGCCGCGCGCAAACACCAGCCGCTCGCCCCGCTCGGACCGGTATGCCTTCACGATCCGGATGCCACCCAGCGTTTCGGCGAGACGGCCGGTCACCTCCGCGTTGAGCTTGCCCCGGTCGCGAAACAGCGGCCGGAGCTTCGAGAACGCGTAGGCCATGCCGCCGCCGAAC
>QHUE01000166.1 GCA_003221825.1 Gemmatimonadota bacterium | reverse complement strand
CGATTCATCTGCTCCTCGGCCGCATTCATCTGGCGCAGGGGCATGCCTCGGCCGCGGCGGAGGAGCTGCGACGCGCGCTGCGGCTCGATCCGCTCCTCGCCGCGGCGCATCGCCAGCTCGGATTCGCCCTGGTGTCGATGGGCCGGTTCGGGGAGGCGGTGCAGAGCTGGGATCAATGGGAGCGCCTGGCGCGCACCCCGGAGGAGGAGGCCCAGAGGGCCGACGTGCAGCGGGCCCGTGAAGCCGCGCGAGTGTTCAGCCATGGCTGACGACATCCGCGCCCTCTCGGCGCAGCTCGCGCAGGATCCGCAGAGCCTCGTGTTCCTGCGGCTGGGCGAGGCCCTGCGCCGCAAGGGCCAGCTCGAGGGGGCGCTGCGCGTCGCGATGAACGGCCTCGAGCGCCATCCCCATCTTGCCGATGCCCACGATCTGTACGCGCGCATCCTGACCGACAAGCACGATTACGAGCGCGCATTCGACGAGTGGGATATGGCGGTGCGGATCGCGCCACACCATACCGGCGCTCTCAAAGGACTCGCCTTCCTCTATTTCAAGGTGGGCGATCTGGCGCAGGCGGAGGCGCATCTCGAGCAAGCACGGAAAGTCGAGCCGGACGATCCGAGCATCGACCAGGCCATCGCGATGATGCGCAAGGGCGTGACTCCCCCGACACCGGAACAACGCGCCGCCCCCTCGCCGCCCGCCGCCGCCGCTGCACCTGCCGCCGCCGTGTCGAGTAGTGGCTTCGATGAGGCACGCGTGTTCGCCGGCCTCGAAGGCGCCAACGAGGGGTTGCTGCTCATCGACGGCGCAGGCCGCGTGCTGGGTGGTGCGTTGCGAGATGGATCCGGCGCGGATGTCACCGACCGCGTCGCCGCGTACCTTGCCGGGGTGTCGCAGGAGGCGGCGCGGACCGCGAAACTGCTCGGGCTGGGCGCCTGGAACGGGCTCTCGGCGGAGGGACAGCACGGCAACGTGCACCTCGCGCATCCCACGCCCGACGCGCTGCTCCTCGTCGTGCGCGAGCGCGGCATGCCGCTCGGCCGCCTGGCGATTCTCGCGCAGCGGGCGACGACGATGGCGCGCCGCTGGCTGGAGAAGCAATGAGCAAGGCGCTCGATCTGATCACGCGCGTGCGCGGCGTGCGGGGCGCGATGCTCGTCTCGGCGGAGGACGGGCTCATCGTCGCCGAACAGCTCATGGAAGGCATCAAGGGCGGGGCCGTCGCCGCGCTCGCCGCGAGCCTCGCCGGCCGTCTGCGCCGGGCAATGGAAGCGGCGGGGACCGGGACGAGCGTCTTCTGGCACCTGCAGGCGGAGCAGGGGGCGCTGCTGGTGGTTCCGGGCGGGGACGCCGCCGATGGGATCCTGGTGGTTGCGGTGGCGGAGCCGGACGTGAATATCGGCCTCGTGCGCCTCGAGCTGCTGCGCGCCGCGGAGACGGTCGTATGAGTCCCCAGACCCGCGCCGTCGAGAACTGGACGCTGCAACCGCTGACCGACTTTGTGCGGGAAGCATCGGCGCGCCTGGTCCTCGTGCTCACGCCGTCGGGCCAAGTGTTGGCACAGTCGGGATTCTCGCGCGCGGTGGACGTGATGTCGGCGGCGGCGCTCGCCGCCGCGATCGTCGCGTCCACGAGCGAGCTGGCGCGGCAACTGCGGCAGGCGCCGTTCGCGGCGCTCAGCCACCAGGGGCCCAAGACCGGCTTCTTCCTCTCGACCTTCATGACGGAGCGGGGGACGCTGGCGGTGCTCGCCGTCTACGATCTCGATGTTTCATCGCTCGGCTTGGTTCAGTTATTCTATGAGCAACTTGCGGCGGAGTTGAAGTCGGCGACCCCCAGGGGCGCGGTCCCGAAGCAAGTGCTGGCCGCGGATTTCGAGCGCGAGCTGACGGACAGCCTCAACACGCTGTTTGGGAGATAGGCCGTGTCCCTGGTCAACTTCACGACCCGCGAGATCACGTGCAAAATCGTCTACTACGGACCAGGGCGGTCCGGAAAGACGACGAATCTGCATTACATCTACGCCCGGGTGCCGGAGACGCGGCGCGGGCGCATGGTCTCGCTGGCCACGCAAACCGACCGCACGCTGTTCTTCGACTTCCTCCCCATCGATCTGGGACAGATCTCGGGATTCTCGACGCGGTTCCAGCTGTACACCGTGCCGGGCCAGGTCTATTACAACGCCACGCGGCGGCTCGTGCTGCAGGGCGCCGACGGCGTCGTCTTCGTCGGCGACAGCCAGGCCCGGCAGCTCGATGAGAATGTCGAGAGCCTGCAGAACCTCCAGAGCAACCTGCTGGAGCATGGCGTCGACGTGCGCACGATGCCGCTCGTGATGCAATACAACAAGCAGGACCTGCCCCGCGAGCTGATCCTGACGCAGGAGGACCTGGACGACGCGCTCAACTTCCGCAGCGTGCCCAGCTTCGCGGCCGACGCCCTGCACGGCCGAGGCGTGTTCGAGACGCTGAAGGCGATCTCCGAACTCGTCCTCAAGAAGCTCGCGGCGGGAAGCCCGGCGGCATGACCAGCACGCTCAATCCCCGCTTCACCTTCGAGACGTTCGTGGTCGGCGCGGCGAACCGGCTGGCCGTTACCGCCGGGCGCACCGTCGCGGAGAATCCGGGCTCGGCCTACAACCCTCTCTTCATTTATAGTGGCTCCGGGTTGGGGAAGACTCACGTCCTGATGGCGATCGGGCACGCCGCCAAGACGATCGCCGCGCAGCTGAACATCGAATACTTGACGCTGGACGAATACGTCGAGGCATTCCACGCGGCGATCGCGGCGGGGCAGGGCGATGCATTTCGCCGCCGCTTTCAGAACGTGGACGTGCTGCTGGTCGACGACGTCCAGTTCCTCACGAATCGCAAAGAGATGCAGGCCGAGCTGCTGCGGTTGACCGAAGCCCTGCAGCAGTCCGGTCATCAGATCGTGCTCGCGAGCGACCGCCCCCCCGCCGAGATCGCGGACCTGGACGAACGCCTGATCTCGCGCTTCTCCGGCGGGCTCGTCGTCGATATGGGCATCCCCGATTACGAAACGCGCGTCGCGATCCTGCGCCGCAAGGCCGAGGAGCGCGGGACGAAGTTCCAGCCGGGAGTGCTCGAGACCGTCGCGAAGGTCGAGTATCCGAATGTGCGCGAGTTGATGGGCGCGCTCAATCGTCTGATCGCCTTCCAGGCGGTGAACGACACGCCGATCAACGCCGATGCGGCGAGCAAGGTGTTGGGCATCCCTACCGCCGCTTCACCTACCGCCGCCTCACCTACCGCCGCCTCACCTATCGCCGCCTCACCCGACGAGTTTTCCCAGTTCCTGACCGACGTCACCGTAACCGTCGGCAAAGCCGTCGAGGCGTGGCGCGCGCGCGTCACCGAGGCCGTGCTGCGCTGGGAGGGCGAGGGCTACCGCACGGGCCGGCTCGCGAAGCTGCTCGATCAGGAAACGCCGGCCGCGGTGGACGAGGCGATCGCGTCCTACGTGCATGATGTGGAACGGCTCAAGGCCCTCGAGGCCGAAGTCGCGGTGCTCGATCCGCAGGCGGCGGGCGACAAGGTCTTCCGCGATCCCGACCACATGGACGACGCCGAGGCGGCGGCGGCAAAGGTGCGGGACGGCGCGGCGCCGCCGCCTGGACCCTCCGCCGCCTTTCCGCTCGAGACGTACGTGCCGGGCGCGTCGAACGACGTGGGGCTGAACGCCGCGCGCGACGTCATCGCCAAGCCGGGCAAGAAGTACAACCCCCTGGTGCTCGTCGGGCGCAGCGGTCTCGGCAAGACGCATCTGCTGAACGCGATCGGCCTCGAGCTGGCAAAGAAAAAAGGCGCGGTCGTCGCCTGTCTGTCGACGCAAGGCTTTGTGGACGAGCTGATCGCTGCAATTGACGGCAATCGCGTGGACTGGTGGCGTGCGCGCTACAAGCGCGCGACGGCGCTCCTGCTCGACGACATTCAGCTGCTCGCCGGCAAAGAGCGCACGCAGGAAGAGCTGTTCAACCTCTTCAACCAGTTCCTCGATGCGGATCGCCAGCTCGTCTTCACGGCGCCCGCGCACCCCAACACGCTCGAAGGGCTGGAAGAGCGCATCGTATCGCGCCTCGAGGGCGGGCTCGTCGCCGAAGTCGGGGAGCCCGACAAGGAGCTGCGGCGCAGCGTGCTGGAGCGGCTGCTGACCACGCAGCACGTGGCGATGGAGCCGGCGCTGCTCGACTACCTCGCCGACCGGCCGGTCGAATCCGTGCGCAATCTCAGCGGCATGGTCCAGCGCGTCGTCGAGGCGGCGGCCGCGCAGGACGCGCCGGTGACGGCGGGTCTCGCGCGCGACGTGCTGGAAGGCGCGCAGCCGCCGCGGCGCACGGCGGGCCTGCGCACCAGCGGCATCGTCGTGTCGAGCGCCGGCGGCGTGCGCAGCCGGGAGAAGATGGTCTGGGACTGGCCCGCGGCCGCTGACCGCGTCATCGAGGACCTGCGTTAATGGCGATCAAAGGCTCCCTCAAGGAAGCGTCGCTGCCCGACGTGCTGCAGCTGCTGGCGCTGGGCCAGAAGACCGGCTGCCTGTCGATCGCCGACCGCTCGAACTTCGGCTACATCTACTTCGACAAGGGCCGGATCTGCTACGCGTCCATCGTGAACCGCCGGGATCGCCTGGGCGACATTCTCGTCAAGCACCAGAAGATCACGCAGGAGCAGCTCGACGCCGCGATTCACCGCCAGGCCAAGGCGCGCGACAAGAAACTGGGTGAGATTCTCGTCATCCAGAACGTGCTCACGCAGCAGGAGCTCGAGCGCTACATGCGCATGCAGATCGAGGAATCGGTCTACTATCTGTTCACCTGGACCCAGGGGACGTGCAACTTCGAAGCCGACGCCCGCCCGGAGCAGCAGGACTTCCTCGTCTCGATCAACCCGGAGTCCCTGCTGCTCGAAGGCGCGCGCCGCGTGGACGAGTGGGGGCTCATCGAGAAGAAGATCCCGTCGTTCGATCTGATTTTCCTGGTGGACCGCGACCGCCTGGCCATCAGCGATGCGAAGCTGACGGAGATCCAGGATCGCCTGCTGCCGCTGCTCGACGGCTCCCGCGACGTCAATCAGGTCATCGAGGACTCGGGGTTGGGCGAGTTCGAGGTTGGCAAGGCGCTGTACGGCCTGGTCACGGCGGGGTTCCTGCATCGTGCCGGCCGCACGGCCAGCGCCGAAGACGTCAAGATGACCGACGCGCGGGTGGAGGAGCACCGCAACCTCGGCATCGCGTTCTACAAGACCGGCATGCTCGACGAGGCGGCCCGCGAGTTTCGCCGCGTGGCCGAGCTGCGGGCGACCGATGCCAACGCGCACTTCTTCATCGGCCTCGTCGCGCTCAAACAAGCGCGCTGGCGCGAGGCGATGGAGGCGCTGCGGCTCGCCGCCGAGAAGGGCGGCTCGCGGCCCGCCGTGCTCCACAATCTGGGCCTCGCCTACGAACAGCTGGGCCGGCTGGAGGATGCGGACGCGGCCTACTCAGAGGCGGCCACGCGCGCGCGCACCGACCCGCGAGTGTACGTGGGGTGGGGCATCATCGCCTTGAAGCAGGGCGATCATGCCAGCGCCGCCGGGCGGCTCGACCGCGCCAAGGAGCTCTTCGCCGACCGCGCGCCACCCATCTGGTTCTGGGCCCGCGCGCTCGCCGCCGCGGCCGCGGGCGATTTCGAGACGGCGGAGCACGTGGCCCTGCAGGCCGTGGAGGCGCATCCGCACCACGGCGTGCTGCGCAACAATCTGGCCGTACTGCACGAGCTGGCGGGCGCGCTGCCGCAAGCCGAGGAGCTCGCGCGCGCGGCGTTGCAGGACGAGCCGTCGCTGCCGCAGCTCTCGAAGAATCTGGGCGACCTCGCCTACCGCGGCTCCCGCTACGACGAGGCGTGGGCGCTCTATCAGCGGGCGATCGAGCTCTCCCCCGAGCTGGGCGACGACGTGTACTTCAAGCTCGGCAACATCGCCTACAAGCGAAATGACCGCGACCGGGCGAGCGAGCTGTGGCGCCGCGCGCTCGAGCTGAATCCCAAACACGAGCTCGTCAAAGCGAATCTGGACACCCTGAGCACGCTGTCGTGACCAAAGCTCCTCAGGAGCGAGCGTTCGAAGCGCTGACAGAAAAGATCTCACGCGAGCGGGGAGTGAGCTGCGGGTCGTACAAAGACAAGTGCCTGAAGCGGCGGATCGCGGTGCGCATGCGTGCGCGCGGCGTCCATTCCTATGAAGACTACGGCAAGATTCTCGATCACGACGCGCACGAGTACCAGGAGCTGCTCGACGCGCTGACGATCAACGTCACCAAATTCTTCCGCAACGTCGAAACGTGGACCGCGCTCCGGCCCTATCTGGAAGGGCTGGCCAAGGCGCGTGCCACGCTGCGGATCTGGTCGGCGGGATGCGCCTCCGGGGAAGAGCCCTACACGATCGCCGTGTTGCTGGCGGATATCCTCGGGGAGGCGGCGGGTGAGCGGGCGTCGATCGATGCGACCGACGTCGACCGCTTGAGTCTCGAGCGCACCCAGCAGGCGCACTATCCCGATGCCGCGTTCACCGAGATGCCGGCCCATCTCAAGCGCCGCTATTTCCAGGGTGGCGAGCCGCTGCCTTCCGTGCGCGACCTGGTGCAGGTGCGCACCCACGATTTGACGCGAGAGCGGCCACCCCATCCGCCGTACGACCTGATCGTGTGCCGCAACGTCGTGATCTACTTCGAGCGCAAGGCGCAGGAGCGGCTGTTTCGCGCGTTCGTCGATGCGCTGGCGCCCGGTGGCGTGTTGTTGCTCGGCAAGGTCGAAACGCTGTTCGGTCCCGCGCGCGAATCCCTCACCCTCGTGGATCCACGCGAGCGGATCTATACGAAGCCGTCGGTGTGAAGGAAGTCATCGTCAAAGTCGCCGATTGGGCGGCCGAGCGTGGCGATGGCGTCCTGGTCACCCTCGGACTCGGCTCCTGCGTCGCGATCATGCTGCACGATCCGCAGACCTGCGCGGGCGCCATGGCGCACGTGCTGCTCCCGTCCACCTCGCTCGCGCGCGATATCACCCACCGCCGCCATCCCGATCATTCGGGAGTCGGTGGGTGGAGACCGCGGCCGCAGCGTCCGTTTTCACATGAAAGACGGCCGCGTGGAGATTCGGTCGGTGGGATCCGATGCCGACATCATCTGACGCGGGCGGCCGGCCGACCGTCGTCGTCGCCGACGACAGCGCGCTCATGCGGCGCGTGCTGGCGGATGTCCTGGGCGGCGGCGACCGGGACAACGGCGAGTTTCGCGTCGTCGCGACGGCGCGCGATGGGCTCGATGCGATCCGCAAGGTGCACCAGCACAAGCCCGACGTCGTGACGCTCGATCTCGAGATGCCGCAGCTCGACGGCCTCGGCGCCATCGGGTACATCATGTCCGAGTCGCCGCGGCCGATCGTGGTCGTCAGCGCGCATGCGGGGCCCGGCACGGCCACCGCGATTCGCGCGCTCGAGCTCGGCGCGGTGGAGATCGTCGCGAAACCGCCCCCCGAGGTGTTCGGGCACCCGCGCGCCGCGCTCGAGGCGCTCGCACCCCAGCTGATCGCCGCGGTGCGGCGCGCGCTCGCGGCCGATGTGTCGCACGTGAAAGTGCTGGCGCGTCCGCCCGCGCCGGTCGTGCACCCGCCGGAGCTCGCGCTGCGCGGGCGCGCCGTGCTCGCCGTGGGCGTCGCCGCCTCGACCGGCGGGCCGCGCGCGCTCGCCGACGTCGTGCCGCGCCTGCCGACCGGCCACGGCGCGGCCGTCCTCATCGTGCAGCACATGCCGCCGAAATTCACACGCAGTCTCGCCGAGCGGCTCGACTCGATGAGTCGCTTGCGCGTGGTCGAGGCCGACGACGGCGTCCCGATCGTCGCGGATACGGCGTATGTGGCGCCGGGCGATTATCATATGCGGGTGCGTCCCGCACCCGACGGCCCCGTCATCGCGCTCGACCAATCGGCGCCCCTGTGGGGCGTCCGGCCGGCGGCCGATCCGCTGTTCCGCTCGATCGCCGAGGTCTACGGCCCGCGGGGTATCGGGGTCGTGCTCACCGGCATGGGGCGCGACGCCGCGGGCGGCTTGCGCGCGATGCATGACGCCGGCGGAACCGGGCTCGCCCAGGATCGGGAGACCGCGGTGATTCCGGGGATGCCGGTCGCGGCGGTGCAGGCGGGCGGCGTCGATGCGGTGCTCCCCCTCGGCCAGATCGCCGACCGCGTCGCCGCCGAGCTCGCCCGCCGCAAGGTGCGCGAGCGATGAAGGGCTACCTGCTGGTGCGCTCCAACGGGAAGCCGTACGGCCTGCCGGTCGCCCGCGTGCTCGAGGTGGGGGACGCCACGGAAGTGCTCACCATTCCCCGCAAGCTTCCGGCGGTGCGAGGCCTGACGCCGCTGCGGGGGCGCCTCGTGCCGCTGATTCATCTGGGCGCGTTCCTCATGGGCAGCGAGGCGCCCCCCGCCGTGGCGGGAAACGTGGTCCGCACCGTCGTGCTCGTCGAGCTGGGTGCGGGCGGCCGCCAGGTCGCCTTCGAAGTAGATGACGCGGATGCCGTCGTCCGCGAGCAGCCGTTGCCCGTGCCGCGGGGCCAGACGCTGCCGTGGGCGGCGGGTGTGGCGGAACAGGCGGACGGATTGGTGCCGATTCTCGATCTCGATGCCCTGGGAGATCGCATCACGTGACGACCACGGGCGGCGCGGAGGGGGGGGGCGACGATGTCCAGCTGGTCACGTTCAAGGTGGGCGGCCAGGACTTCGCGTTCAACATCTTTCAAGTCGAGCGCATCCTGCGGTATGAAGCGCCCGCGCCGTTGCCGAAGGCGCCGGAGTTTCTCGAAGGCGTCCTGCAGTACCAGGGGGGCGCCATTCCGCTCGTCGACCTGCGCAAGCGGCTCGGTGCGGATGCGCCGCTGCGCGAGGATACGCGCACGGTGATCCTCGAGTTCGACGGCGGCAAGATCGGCATGATCGTCGATACCGTGACCGAGGTCCTGCAGGTCGCGGCGCAAGCGGTGACGCCGCCCCCCGGCATCGTGCGCGGACTCGCCGCCGAGTACATCGCCGGGCTCGTCGTACAGAACGGCCGCACGATTGTCGTGTTGAATACGAACAAGCTGCTGAACTCGCAGGAGAAACTGGCGCTGCAGGGAGTGACATGATGGCAGAATCACCGGTCGCGGCGTTGCGGCGGGAGTACGATACCATCGCCCGGCAGCTCGACGGCGCGCCCGGCAACGCCGAGCGGGAAGCGGCCAAGCGCGAGATCATCGCGTTTTTCAAGAAGGTCGACGGATCGCTGGCCGAGCTGACCCAGCTGAAGGACGACATCCGCCAGCTCGTGGATCGCTACAAGCAGCTGGCCGCCGATACCAAGCAAGCCGCGGCGCCGGAATTCACCGGCCAGCGGCCGGTGCTCCATGCCGATCACATCGGTGCGACGACGTTCATCGAGAAGGGCTGGAGTCTCATTTCCCTGGGCGACCACGCCGGCGCGATTCAGACGCTCACGAAGGCGCTCCAGCTGTCGCCCGGGGAGACGCAGGCGGAGTCGCTGCTGGGCTGGGCGCAGATGTTGCACGAAGACTACGACGACGCCCTCGGCACCTTCCAGAAAGTCCTGATGAAGGAGCCCGCGAATTCTCTCGCGCGCATCAATGTCGGCTACATCTGCCTGAAGAAGCGGATCTTCGGCGAGGCGATCGAGCACCTGTCGAAGGCGATCCGGCTGGACAACGACAAGAAGGCGACGCTCTACGCCCACTTCTATCTCGGACTCGTGTACCTGCAGCGGGAGATGTTCGAGGACGCGGAGACCTTCTTCGAGAAGACGCTCAAGCTCGGTCCCAATCTGATCGAAGCCTACTACGAGCTGGGACGGGCGCAGTGGTTCGCCGGCGATCAGGCGAAAGCCAAGTCCACCTGGGAAGACGGCTTCAAGGCCAACAAGTTCAATCCCTGGGGCAAGCGGTGTCAGGAGATGCTGGACCTTGTCGCCAAGGGCGAGGAGCCGCCGCGAGAATAGCGCTGCTTGTCCTGCTGCTGCAGGGTTCGGTTGCACCGTCGCATCCCCCCGTTGCCATCACCGTTGGGCGCGTGACCGCGATTGCCTGGGCGAAACAGGAGGGGCTCGCCACGTCGCTCGCGGAGCTCGCCGATGGCGCGCGCGATTTTCCCGGCATCGGTCCGCTGCCGAATCGCCCGATTCGCCTCATTCTCGCGCCCACACGCGAGACGTACGATTCCCTGACGCGCGGCCGCTTGCCGCTGTGGAGCGAAGGCGCGGCATTCCCGGACGTGGGAACGATTGTGTTGTTGACCGACCGACCGCGAAGTCCTTTAGGGTCCGACCATCCGACCGTCGCTCTGCGGCACGAGCTCGCCCACCTCGCCCTGCGCTGGCACGTCGGTCGCCACGTCCCGCTCTGGTTTGAGGAAGGGTACGCGGCGGTCGCGTCACAGGAGTGGGACCGCCTCGATGCGCTGCGTCTGAACTGGCAGCTCGCGCGCGGCGTGCGCATGGATCTCGATGACGTGGATCGCGCGTTGCGCGGCACGCGCGGCGACGCGGAGGCTGGCTACGCCCTCGCGACGACCGCCGTCCTGTTGCTCGAGCGCTGGGGTGGGGACCGCGGCCTCGAACCCCTCCTGGCCAATCTGCCGCAGGCCGAGTCGTTCGATGCGGGGCTGCGCGCGACCTATCACCTCACCGAAGGCGACTTCGAGCTCCGGTGGCAGCGCGACGTCGGCTCGCGTTACGGCTGGCTGACGTGGCTGGGGGCGATGGGGTTTTTCTGGCTGGCGATCGGAGCGCTGCTCGTCGCCCTGATCGGGCTGCGGCGCAAGCGCGACCGGCGCAAGCGCGCCGCCCTTGAAGCGGATGGAAGCCAACTGCTTGACGAGCTTGAGATTAAGGAATAGACTCCAGCCGCTTATGCCAGACCAAACTCTTGCACGTTCGCGCCTGCGCTTCGGACCGAAGTCAGCGGTTCAGAGCGCCTGCCTTACACGCAGGATGTCGGGGGTTCGAATCCCTCTTCGCCCATTGGTGTAGCAGTCTGTAACGGAGGAACGAACAGGTGAGAGCGCTTCAACTCGCAGTGGCTGTTTCGATCGCTGTTGCGTCAACGGCGACCGCACAGCTTGCCGCCCCGCAACAGCCGACCGAGCGACTTCTCATATTGCCCTTCATGGCGTCGTCCGCCGATTCGGCGGCGAGCATCGCACTGGCGGACGCCGTGCGCATCCGCGTGACGCAGCTCGTCAAGAGCAAGATCGTGGTGGTGACCAAGCCGAAGCTGTGCGAGGCGCTCGGGGCATCCGGATTCGGCTGCGACGGCTTGCTCGACGATCAGCAGGCGAAGCAGCTCGCGCACTTCCTGCAGGTGCACGCGTACGTCACCGGTAATTTCAAGAAGAACGGGACGACCCTGACCGCTGACGTGCAGATGATCGACATCGGCAGCTCTGGTATCTCGGGCCTCTTTACCGCGACGAACGGGAATCCGGGCACTGCGGCGGCCCTCGCCGAGATCATCGCGCAGCGCATCGCCACGACGGTACGCATCAGTGAAGGCATCCGCAATTGCAACGACGAGCGCAAGAAGGGCCGGTTCGCGGCCGCGCGCGCGGAAGCGCAGAAGGCGCTGGTCATCGATCCCAACTCGACCGGCGCGTACCTCTGCATCGCGACGATTTTCGAGGCGCAGCGCGCGCCGCTCGACAGCGTGATCGCGGCGGCGCGGATGGCGCTCAAGGGCGATTCGTGCAACGGCACGGCGTGGGAAAAGATCGCCAGCGGCTATCAGCAGAAAGGTGACAGCGCGCAGGCCGCCGAAGCATACATCAGCCAGCTCTGCGGCGAGCCGCGCAACGCGCAGAAGCGTCTGGGGATCGCGCAGCTGCTGCGCCAGATGAAGAAGGCGGACCGCGCCGTCCAGGTGTTGGACGCGGGACTCCAGCTCACGCCCGGTGATCCGCAGCTCCTCGAGATGAAGCTCACGGTCTGCACCGAGGCCAGCAATTTCCGGTGCGCGAGCGACGTCTGGAAGGTGAGGGCTACGCATGACACGTCGTTACTGGGCGATACGACGTTCTTGAAGCCCGCGATCGGCGCGGCGCAGCAGGTTTCCGATACGCAGGCGCTCGACATGTTCACCGCCGGAGCGTACCGGCACTTCCCGCGCAATGTGAGCTACATCAAGGCGCGCGCCGGGGCGCTGGAGCTGGCCGCCCGCACCGATTCTGCCCTGGTCTACTACAAGAAGGCCTTAGCGCTCGA